>NZ_SSDQ01000053.1:0-319 GCF_004794315.1 Microbacterium sp. PF5
CTAGTCGAGTGACTCTGCGCCGAAAATGTACCGGGGCTAAATACACCACCGAAGCTGCGGATTGATACCGAATGGTATCAGTGGTAGGGGAGCGTTCTAAGGACAGTGAAGTCAGACCGTAAGGACTGGTGGAGTGCTTAGAAGTGAGAATGCCGGTATGAGTAGCGAAAGACGGGTGAGAATCCCGTCCACCGAATGCCTAAGGTTTCCTGAGGAAGGCTCGTCCGCTCAGGGTTAGTCAGGACCTAAGCCGAGGCCGACAGGCGTAGGCGATGGACAACAGGTTGATATTCCTGTACCACCTCTTTATCGTTTGAGC
>NZ_SSDQ01000054.1:0-69776 GCF_004794315.1 Microbacterium sp. PF5
TCGCTCCGGCCGTCCAGGCCCCGGCCGACGCGGAGCCGTCCGCCCCGCGGTCGCGCCGCGGGCTGTGGATCGGGCTCGCTGCGGCCGCGGTGGTCGTGGTCGTCGGCGGCATCGTAGGTCTCAACGTGCTGGTGTCCGGGCTCACGCCCGACCCGGCGCCGGAGAGCACCGAGTCCGCGGTCGACCCGCAGGACCCGGTGTCCGACGCGGTGCCCAAGGTCACCGAGCTCGCGGGCACCCGGGCCGGGGAGCAGGTCACGTTCACGTGGCAGAACCCCGACCCGCAGGAGGACGACAGCTTCATCTGGACCGAGACCGGCAGCGCGGCCGACGGAGCCGTGAAGCAGGTGGCGGAGCCGACCGTCACGTTCGCCCCGGCGTCGGCCGGCGAGGTGTGCATCGAGGTCATGCTGCGCCGCGGCGACGGCAGGGCGTCCGAGCCCGTGACGGGGTGCGTGGAGTGAGCGCGGTGGCGGGGGTCACGGTCGAGTTCGCGGGCGAGTACTACCCGATCGACCACGGGAACCGATTCGTGGTCGGGCGCGAGGGCGACCTGGCCCTCGACGACAACCTGTTCCTGCACCGGCACTTCCTGGAGATCAGCGAGGGCGACGGCCTGTGGTGGCTGACGAACATCGGCACCCGCCTCACCGCCACCGTCACCGACTCGGCCGGCGGTGTGCAGGCGTGGCTCGCGCCGGGGGCGCGGCTGCCGCTCGTGTTCGAGACCACCACGGTGGTCTTCAGCGCGGGACCGACCACGTACGAGCTGGTGCTGCACGCCGCGGAGCCCGCGTTCCGCGCCACCAAGCGCGACTACGACGACGACGGCATGTCCACGATCGGCGACGTGCCGCTCACGCTGAGCCAGAAGCTGCTGATCCTGGCGCTCGCCGAGCCGCAGCTGCGTCGCGACGGCACGGGCATGAGCGAGATCCCGTCGTCGGCCAAGGCGGCCGAGCGGCTCGGGTGGACGGTCACGCGGTTCAACCGCAAGCTCGACAACGTGTGCGACAAGTTCGACCGCGTCGGCGTGCCCGGCATGCGCGGCGGTCAGCGCAGCTTCGCGACCAACCGCCGTGCGCGTCTGGTGGAGCACGTGATCGCGTCGCGTCTCGTCACGAAGGACGACCTCCCGCTGCTGGACGCCCCGCAGCCGAGCGAGGCAGAGGGAGACAACGAGTGAAGGTACGGCTGACCCTGCTGCGTCAGGGCGCGGCATCCAGCGACATCGAGGTCACGGCGGAGAGCACGGCGACGATCGGCGAGATCGCCGCGATGATCGTGCGCGCCGATCCGCTGGGCTCCTTCGCGCACGCCGACCCGACCGCCGTGACCCTGGAGGCGTACAGCTCGGTGGTGTCGGGGGCGGGCGACCTGCTCGCGCCGGAGTCCACGTTCGCGCACGTCGGACTGGCGCACGGCGCCACGGTCCGTGTGGTCCCCGCGTCGTACGAGCAGCGTCCCGTGGTCGGCCGCATGGAGGTCGGTGCGGGCCCGGGTGCGCGCTCGATCGCGCTGACCCGCGGCACGATCGTGCTCGGTCGCGACGAGTCGTGCGACGTGGTGATCGACGATCCGCTGGTGTCGAAGAAGCACGCGCGACTGGAGATCGGCGACCGCGTCGAGCTGATCGACCTGAACTCCGCGAACGGCATCCTCGTCGACGGCGCCTCGGTCGTGCGCCTGGTGGCGGCGGAGGGCGAGCTGTCGGTCGTGCTGGGCGACACCCCCGTGCGCGTCAAGGTCGAGGCGGGTGCCACGACGCCGTCGCCCGCGGAGGCCTCCATCCGCCAGGTCGAGTTCGTGCGCTCGCCGCGCGTCGAGGAGCGGTACCTGGGCGAGGAGCTCGACGGCACCGACCTCCCCGTGCCCGCCCGCAAGCAGCCGTTCCCGCTGCTGACGCTCGTCGCCCCGCTGCTCATGGGCGGCGCGATGTACGCGTTCACGCAGAACCTGCTGTCGATCATGTTCGTGGCGCTGTCGCCGCTGCTGATGATCGGCACGTGGCTCACCACGAAGAACCAGCAGAAGCGCGAGCTGGAAGAGGACAAGAAGCGCTTCGAGGAGCAGCTGGAGCGCCTGGACGCGCGGCTGCAGAGCGAGCGCGACCGGGAGATCGACGTGCGCCGCCGCGAGGTGCCGCTGCTGCGCGAGATCAGCGACGCCGCGCTCACCGCCGGTCCGCTGGTGTGGACGCGCCGCACCGAGCACTGGTCGTTCCTGCACGTGCGACTCGGGATCGGCGACACCGCCTCGCGCAGCTCGGTGAAGGACTCCAACGGCCGCGACCGCGCGATCCCGGAGTACGTCGACCGCCTGGACGCGGTCGTCGAGGCGACCAGGATCGTGCCGCAGGTGCCGATCCTGGAGGACCTGACCGACGTCGGCGCGCTCGGCATCGCGGGCCTCGGCGGCCGCTCGACCGGATACGCCAGGGCCCTGCTCGCGCAGCTCGCGGGGCTGCACGCACCCGCCGATGTCGGGGTGGTGGGCCTGTGGGGTCCGCGCTGGGGCGCTCAGCTGGCCGATGCGAAGTGGCTGCCGCACGCGTGGTCGGCGCAGGCCGTGCTGGGTGTGCAGCCGATCGGCGACGGTCCCACCTCCGCTGGACAGATCGTCGCGCGCCTGGAGGAGCTGATCGCGCAGCGCTCGACCCGCAGCGGCGACGCGGTGGAGCTCGGGGCGCTGGAGGCCGAGAAGGCCGCGACGAACAGCGGCTCGAAGGTCGGCGAGGACTCCCGCAGCCGTCATGACGCGGTGCCCAAGCCCGCGATCGTCGTGCTGATCGCCCCGGACGCCCCGGTCGACCGCGGCCGCCTGATCCAGCTGTCCGAGCGTGCGGCCACCCGCGGCATCTTCCCGGTCTGGCTCACGGAGGACGCGGCCGCCCTGCCCGCGTCGTGCCGCACGTTCGTCGAGCTCGGGTCGACCGACAGCGCGCACTTCGTCCGGCTCGGCGAGGTGATCGACGACCTGTCCGTCGACGAGCTCACGCGGGAGCAGTTCGCGGTGTTCGCGCGCGCTCTGGCGCGTCTGACCGACGCGGGCGAGGTCGCCCTGGACCGCAGCGACGTGCCGCGCACGATCTCGATGCTGCACCTGCTCGGCCGCGACATGGCCACGCAGCCGGAGAGCGTGATCGACCGGTGGACGCAGAACGACTCGCTGCACTCCCGGCGCAAGGTCGGCTCCGCGCGCCGGTACCAGCCGAAGCTGCGCGCCCTGGTCGGCGCGGGGGCGGAGGGCGCCCTGCAGCTCGACCTCCGGCAGCAGGGCCCGCACGCGCTCGTGGGCGGGACCACCGGTTCCGGCAAGAGCGAGTTCCTGCAGGCCTGGGTGCTCGGCATGGCGACCGAGTACAGCCCGGAGCGCCTGACGTTCCTCTTCGTGGACTACAAGGGCGGCTCGGCGTTCGCGGATTGCGTGAGCCTGCCGCACTGCGTGGGCATCGTGACCGACCTGAACGAGCACCTGGTGCGCCGCGTGCTGGTCAGCCTCCGCGCCGAGCTGCACTACCGGGAGCACCTGTTCAACCGCAAGAAGGCGAAGGACATCCTGGAGCTGGAGCGCGCGGGCGACCCGCAGGCCCCGCCCGCCCTGGTGCTCGTGATCGACGAGTTCGCGGCGCTGGCGAAGGAGGTGCCGGAGTTCGTCGACGGCGTGATCGACATCGCCCAGCGCGGTCGCTCCCTCGGCATCCACCTCATCATGGCCACGCAGCGTCCGGCCGGTGTCATCAAGGACAACCTGCGGGCGAACACGAACCTCCGGGTCGCGCTGCGCATGGCCGACGAGACCGACAGCAACGACGTGATCGGCACGAAGGACGCGGCGCTGTTCGATCCGGGCACGCCCGGCCGCGGCATCGCGAAGACGGGTCCCGGCCGCATGACGCTGTTCCAGTCGGCGTACTCGGGCGGCTGGAGCCTGGGGGAGGACGACGGCACCGACGTCTCCATCGCCGCGTTCGGCTCGACGGACCAGGGCCCGTGGGAGCTGCCGATCGACGAGAACGCGGTCGTGGTCGACGACGACCTCGGCCCGAACGACCAGCAGCGTCTGGTGAGCACGATGGTGCTCGCCGCGCAGGCCGCGCAGGTCGCCCAGCCGCGGCGTCCGTGGCTCGACGAGCTGGCGCCGACGTTCGACCAGCTCAAGCTGCCGCAGCGCACCGATGCGGCCCTGCTGCTCGGCGTGATCGACGAGCCCGAGCGTCAGGAGCAGGTGCCGTTCCACTTCCTGCCCGACACCGAGGGCCACATGGTCATCTACGGCACCAGCGGCTCCGGCAAGTCGGCGGCCCTGCGCACGCTCGCGGTGTCGGCGGGCATCACGCCGCGCGGCGGACCCGTGCACGTGTACGGTCTCGACTTCGGCTCGGGCGCGCTGCGCATGCTGGAGCCCCTGCCCCACGTGGGTTCGGTCATCTCGGGCGACGACGCCGAGCGGGTCGCCCGGCTGTTCGCGACGCTGCGTCAGGAGCTCGACCGCCGCGGCGACGCGTATTCGGCGGTGGGCGCGGCGACGCTCACCGAGTACCGGCAGCTGTCGGGCAAGAGCGATGAGCCGCGCATCGTGGTGCTGATCGACGGGTTCGCGGCGTTCCGCAACGACTACGAGGCCGTGATCGGCCGCACCGACACGTACAACGCGCTGCAGGAGGTGCTGTCCGACGGCCGTGCGGTCGGCATCCACGTGGTGCTGTCGGCCGACCGGTTCCAGAGCATCCCGAGCGCTCTGAACGCGATGATCCAGCGCCGCGTGGTGCTGCGCATGGCCGATACCGACGCGTACAACATCCTCAACGTGCCCAAGGACGTGCTCACGCCGGAATCGGTGCCGGGGCGTGCGATCGTGGGCGAGAACGAGGCGCAGATCGCGATCATCGGCGGTACGCGCAGCATGAAGGAGCAGTCGCTGGCGATCGAGCGGATGGCCGCGTCGATGTCGCGCCGCGGCGTGCCCGACGCGCCGCCGGTGCGTGCGCTGCCGCTCAGCTACGGGCTGGAGGAGGTGCCGGCGACGGTCGGCGACCAGCTCGTGGTGGGTCTGGCGGACAGCGACCTCGGTCCGTTCGGCATCGAGCCGACCGGCACGTTCGTGATCGCCGGTCCGCCCGCGAGCGGCAAGAGCAACGCGCTGGCCGCGATCACGCAGCAGGTGCTGCGGGCGCGACCGGGCACGCCGACGCTGTTCCTCGGGTCGACCCGCTCCCCGGCGCGCCACGCGGTGTCGTGGACCGCGACGGCGGCGGACGGCATCAGCGGCACCGCGGCCGTGGCCGAGATCGTGGAGAAGGCCGAGCAGGGCCTGAAGCCGGTCGTGGCGGTGGAGGGCGTCGCGGAGTTCGCGTCGTCGCTGCTCGAGATGCCGCTGTCCGACCTGGTCAAGCGCGCGACGCGCGGCGAGCTGCTGCTGCTGTTCACGGGCGACACGAGCGAGTGGACCAGCAACTTCGGGCTGCTCGGCGAGATCAAGCAGGCGCGGCGCGGTGTGGTGCTCCAGCCGGAGACGATCGACGGCGAGCTCGTGCTCAAGGCGCCGCTGCCCCGCATCGGCCGCGGCGAGTTCCCGGTCGGCCGGGCGGTGCTGGCGCAGCGCGGCAAGATCGTGCGGGTGCAGTTCCCGCTCGTGATTCCCGAGACCGTCTGACCGGCGGCCCTTCGCCGCCCATACGAAAGCCATAGCCCCGCGAGAGGCTCCTGATCATCGGGGCGGGCACCATGGTGACTCCCGACGCCCCCGAAGGAGCCGCCATGAGCCCGAGTCCCGAACCCACGCCCACACCGCGGGGCCCCGCCTACGAGGGGCGACTGCTGCCGCGTACCGACGAAGAGGTCGTCGATCAGGGGGCCGCGTTCGACCTGGGCACGCTGTTCAGCCGGCGCGGCGTGCTCGGGCTGGTGGGACTGGGGGCTGCGTCCGCGGCGCTCGCGGCCTGCGCGCCGCTGTCGTCCGGAGCCGGCACGACCGCCGCACCCACCGCCGACCCGGGGAGCGACGGCACCGCGACGACGGGCGTGGACGGCGAGATCCCCGACGAGACGGCCGGCCCCTATCCGGGCGACGGCTCGAACGGCCCCGACGTGCTGGAGGAGTCCGGGATCGTCCGGCGCGACATCCGCTCGAGCATCGACGGGGGCGCGACGGCCGAGGGGGTGCCGCTGACGTTCGAGCTCACGGTGCTCGACCTCGCGAACGGCGGGGTGCCCTTCGCCGGGGTCGCCGTGTACGCGTGGCACTGCACGGCGCAGGGGGAGTACTCGATGTACTCCTCGGGTCTGGAGGACGTGACCTACCTCCGCGGCGTGCAGGTCGCGGATGCGGACGGCCGTGTCTCCTTCACGTCGATCTTCCCCGGCTGCTACTCGGGACGGTGGCCGCACATCCACTTCGAGGTGTACCCCGACGTCTCCGCGATCACCGACTCGACGGCTGCCATCGCGACCTCGCAGCTGGCGCTGCCCGAAGCCGCGTGCACGGCCGTGTACGCGCTGCCGGTCTACGACGGCTCGGCCGGGAACCTCGCGCAGACCTCGCTCGACGCCGACATGGTGTTCGGCGATGACGGCGGTGCCCTGCAGCTCGCGAGCATCGCCGGCGACACCGGCACCGGTTACCGCGCATCGCTCATGGTGGGCGTCGACACCACGACGACCCCGAGCGCCGGCAGCGCCCCGCAGGGTGGTCCCGGCGCGGGTGGGCGACCGCCGGGGAGCTGATGGGGACTTCTCCCCATTTGCGTGGCGGGTGCCCTTCGTTACTCTCGAAGAACAAGAACACCTCCGGCACCGGCCGGGGCGACCGGAAGGTAACACCAATGACGAACCTCAAAGTCAGCTACGCCGACATGAAGGACGCTGCTGGCCGTCTCCGCACGGGCCAGCAGGACATCGAGACCCAGCTCAAGAACCTGCGCGCCTACGTGTCGCAGCTCGTCTCGGGCGGCTTCGTGACCACGTCCGCCTCGGGTGCGTTCGACGCCTCGTACGCGCAGTTCAACCAGGGTGCCACCGCGACCATCGCGGGCATCGAGGGCATGGCCCGCTTCCTCGACGTGGCGGCCCAGTCGCTGCAGTCGACCGACGAGCAGCTCGCGGCGCAGATCCGCCAGTAACGCCTCAGCGAGAAGAGGGGATGCCGATCCGGCATCCCCTCTTCTGCGTCTCCGGGCGCTGTCCCCGACCCCGCACGAGGACGGATGCGGCACGCTCCGCGTCACCCGCGTCGGCATATTGCCATGCGCATGACCCGTGCCTACCGTGACTTCCGAAACACGCTGACGGGGGGCTGGCGTTTCGGAAAGCATCATCGTTTCGAGGCTTCATCCTGCCCGCAGCGGGAAAGGAAGAGATCATGGAGACGACGATGAAGAGCAACGGCAAGGGACGGCGGTTCGCGCGCTGGGGAAAGCTGGCGGTGGCGTCGGGAGCCGTCGCGGTCGCCTGCGGGATCGCGTTCGCGGCTCCCGCCTCGGCCGATGACGGCTACGGAGGCTACGACTTCGGCTCCGGCAACACGTACAGCTGGGGCCAGGGGTACGACGGCGGCTACGGCTACGGCAGCTCCTACGGCGACGGGTGGGGTCAGCCCAACGGATCGTCGAACTGGTGGGCGTCGAACGACGTCGTGCAGAACGTGCTGCAGGGCAACTCCTGGGCCGGAGCGCCCAGCGTGCAGAACTCGGGATACTCGCCGCAGCAGGTCTCCTCGTGGGGCAACAGCCTGTTCTCGTCGTGGTGGCGCTGAACGCTCGTCGCGTTTCGGTCGCGCAGCGGTGAGCACGAGTTCCTGACCGCGTCGGCGACCCCCACCGCGCAGAGTTCGACCCCTGGACGTCCGGACGTCCAGGGGTCGAGGTCTGCTCAGCGGAGGGCCGCGGCCGCGTCGGCCAGATGCCGGGCGTTGTGGTTGAGCACCTTCACGATGATGCCGTGGCGGCGCAGCTCGGCGACCGTGCGGGCGCCCTCCTCGCTGTCGCGGCCGAGCGCGGCGATCGTCGCGACGACCAGCACGTCACCGGCGTGCAGGGTGCCGATGAGACGGGCGATCCGGTCGCTCCAGCTCTCCAGGATGTCCGGGGCCGGATGGCGGAAGCCCTCGATGGGCACGCCGAAGCGGGTGAGGTCGGCGCGCTGCTCCACGACCGAGGGCATGTCGTCGCGGGAGACGACGAGGCCGACCAGGCGGGAGCCATCGGGCCGGGCGAGCCAGAAGTTGCGGTTCGCCTGCAGCTCGGTGAAGCACTTGGGGCACTCGGCGGCCGCGTGCGGCAGATGCAGCGGGCTCGTCAGGGCCTCGTCGACGGATGCCGCCGTCGTGGGTTCGATCGTCTCGCTCATCGCGCACCTCCGTCCTCCATTGTGCCCTGTCCGCGACCGGATCTGTGCCCTGCGGGCGCCCGCCGGGCGTCCGGTTTTGCACCCGTGGCGGGAGCCCGACCAGAATAGGGGTCATGCGTCGCCTCACCGCTGTCCTTCTCGCGTCCGCCTCGCTCCTCCTGCTGGCCGGATGCGCCCCATCGGAGGACGAGCGGCGCGGCGACCTCGCGGCCGAACTGGAGGGCATCGACGGCGTGGACACCGCGCGCGTGGACAGCGTCGAGGTCGTGGTCGCGACCGAACCGGGGCTGTCCGAGGACGACTCCGCGGAGGTGCTGCAGGGCGTGCGCGATCTCGTGCTCGCGCAGGACGACGCCGAGGACTACACCTCCGTCGCCGTCTGGTTCTACGGACAGGGCGAGAGCTCGTGGACCGGTGACTGGGGCCTCGGCGCGATCGCCGCGGACGGGTTCGACCAGCAGGCGGCGTTCCTCGCGTCCCTCGCCGGCTGGGACGGCGTCACCGCCGCCGATGCTCCCGTGAGCAGCGTCGAGCTGAAGGTGACGCGGAACGACGACCAGGTCGTGGAGCTCACGGCGAGCGCCGAGTCGGCGGGTGTCGCGGACGAGTGGAAGACCGGACTGCAGGAGCTGTGGACCTCCAGCGGCGGTGACGCGGATCAGGCGATCCGCTGGCGCTGAGCGAACGCGCCCCGCAGGTTACGGGGTGCCGCCGTTCGCGGCACTGGTGATCTCGGCCTCCTGCGTCTCGAACGCGGTCGCGGCATCGCGGGCGACCACGCCCGCACCGGCGGTCATGCTCTGCAGCTGCAGCAGCGTGCCCTTGGCCCACATCGCCCAGGTGTCGGCGGCCGCGGAGACGGCGGAGCTGCCGCACGCGCCGAGTGCGAGGTCCACGTCGAGGCTCATGGCCCAGGCGGTGCTCTGCAGCGTGCCGCCGGTCGCGCCGACGGCTTCGGAGTCGAACTGGAGATCGGTCATCACGGCACCTTCACATCGTCGGGGGAGTAGGTCTCGGTGGGGTCGGGTCGGGGGTCGCCGGAGGGTGCCGACGGCTCCGCGGAGACCGCGCGCGGAGCGGCTGCGGCGGGCGTGCAGCCGACGAGCGCGATCCCGCCGATCAGGATGAGCGCCCAGCCGCCGGACCGCCGCATCAGGTGCCCTCCGCCCACGAGGTGTTGGCCTCGACGCCGCGCTGGTAGTCGGCGAACATCTCGCGGGCGAGGTCGTCGACCTGTCCCGCCGAGAGGCCCTCGGTCATTCCCAGGTCCACGAGCATCTGCTCGATGGTCTCCATGGTCGCGATCTCGCGGCCGTTCGCCGCGTCGGCCTGAGCCTCCAGCAGCGCCTCGTGCGAGTTCGCCCACGCCGCCGTCGCCTGTCCGGAGCCCCAGTCGGAGACGCCGCCGATCACGGCGCTCTGCGCCACATCGATCACCACGCTCCCGCCGGCCACGAGAACGTCGCCCACGGCCGGGATCGGGATCAGGCCGACCACGGTGCCCACTCCGTCGATCGCGGCCTGGACCGCTTCGTCGTGACGGGTCGCCTCGCCGAGGGCGGCTCCGGCCGGGGAGCCGTCGAGCCAGCCCTGCAGCTCCACGACACGCTCCAGGGCGTCGGCCTTGAAGGCGCTGTCGGCGGGCGCCAGGTCGGCGATCGCGATGAGCGCGTCCTGGTACTGCTGCACCGACTGGGCGATGACCGCGGCGCCGGCGGACGGCGTCTCCCCGTCGCTCCAGGCGGCCGTGCCGAGGAGCTGCGCGAGCTGCGCCTGCGTGACATCGGGGATCGCGCGCGGGTCGTCCGTCCCGATCAGCAGGTTCTCGAAGTACGGACGGGTTCCCGCGGCCGGGTCGCTCTCGCTGATGGCCTCGGAGAAGTAGGGCATCGCGACCGAGATGCCCTCGGCGACGCGCACCTGGCCGATGCTCGTGAGGTTCTCCGGCAGGAACGATTCGTTGCCGGTGAGCTCGCGCACGACCTGGGTGGTGAGTTCCGCCACGCGCTGCCACGTCTCGGGGTTGTACGTGTGGGTCGCATCGGCCGGGCCTCCCGCGGCCTGCTGCGCGCCGGCCCACAGAGCTCCGGGCCCTTCGAAGCCGTCGCCGGACGAGTTCGCGCTCCAGTCGCGCTCACCGAACCAGTACTCGATGCGGCCGTCGCCGAGGTCGCCGTCGCCGAACGGGTCGTTCTCGGTGGAGGTGAGCCAGTCGAGGGCCGCGTCGGGGTAGGTGCCGAGGGTCGAGAAGATGCGCCCGGCCAGATCGTCGACGCGGTTGCCGTCGAGTCCGGTCTGCTCGCCCTCCAGGAACGCCAGGGTGCGGCCGCCCGCGTTCGGGGAGAAGTCGGTCCAGCCCCCGTAGAGCATGCTGGCGGGGTCGCGCTCGATGCGATCGATCTCGTCGGCCATCGCCACCGTGAGGTTCACCCCGAGCGGGTGGTTCTTCTCGTCGGAGAACAGGAAGCCGATCGCGGCGACCGCGCCGCCGACGCTCGACGAGGCGCCGGTGAGCATGCTCTCGGCGAAGTCCTTCGACGTCGACTCCATCCAGATCTGGGATCCGGTCGACAGGCCGCCGCGGATCGACGTCGCCAGGGCGAGCGCCGTCGCACCGGCAAGGCCGTCCACCATGACGGCGTCGCCGAGGTTGTCGATCATCGAGACGGTGTTCTCGCCGCCGACCTCCAGGAAGAACTGCGACATGACGAACGTGTCGTCGCCCCACACGTCGAAGAAGTCCTGCATCGCCTGCAGGTTCTCGTCGGTGATGTCGCCCTCGGCGATCTCGTCCGCCACGTTCGCGAACGCGTCGCCGAGGTTGTCGTAGTTCAGGTCGTCGATGTCGTCGATGCCCGCGAAGCTCAGCGCCGACTGCATGGCGTCCCAGCGCGGAGAGGCCGGCGGGGCGAGAGCGGCCACCAGGGTGCTGTCGGCGGTCTCGCGCTGCGTGGCGAGGGCCTTGAGCTGGTTCGCGGCCTGCCGCATGTCGGCGAGGCCCGCGGTGGTGCCGCTCGGCACCCACAGGCCCGGCTGCAGCGTGGGGCTGGGGGCGTTGAACGTGTAGGTCGAGAGCGGGAACGGGCTCTCCTCGGCCTCGGCGGCCTTCCACGTCGCATAGCCGTTCGCATACGCCTGGTGGGCGGCGGCGGTCGCGGCGCGGATGCGGTCGACCTCGGCGGCGTAGGCCGTGAGCGCCGACTGCACGGCCGCGAACTCGGTGGTCAGCTCGGTGCACAGGTTCTGCGGCTTGGTGAGCGAGGTCCGGAAGGCCGCACCGGCGTCACCCGCCCACACCTCGTCGGTGGTGCTCGTCGCGGCGTTCGCCAGCGCCGAGCGCACCGTCTCGGTCCCGGTGCTGCGGTTGCTCACGCGCGTCGCCGCGTCGTTCACCGCGCTCGTGACCCCGCGCCCCGGATGCAGATCGTCCCACTGTGCCATGTCGTCGCCCCTCCTCGACGGTGTCCCGTCCGCAGCAAATCTACCGGGGCGGCACGAACGCGGCGATGGGCAGAACTCCCCATGCGCCCCAGGGCCGTCAGAGCAGCCCGAGCGCCCGCACCGCCTCGCGCTCCTCCTGCAGCTCGGCGACCGAGGCGTCGATCCGGCGCCGCGCCCAGTCGCTCAGCTCCAGACCCTCGACGATCCGCCATTCGCCGTCGACCGACCGCACGGGGAACGACGACACGAGCCCCTCCGGCACGCCATACTCGCCGTGCGACACCACCGCGGCGGAGGTCCAGTCGTCGGTGCCGCGCACCCAGTCGCGCACGTGGTCGATGGTCGCGCTCGCCGCGGAGGCCACGGAGGAGGAGCCGCGCACCTCGATGATCTCCGCACCGCGCTTCGCGACCCGCGGGATGAACGTCTGCTCCAGCCAGGTCGGCACGTCCCCGACGATCTGCGCCAGCGCCTCCTGCACCGGTTCCCCGCCGACCGTCGCGTGCGACACGTCGGGGAACTGCGTGGCCGAGTGGTTGCCCCAGATCGGCACGCGCCGGACCGTGCGCACGGGCGTGCCGAGGGTCTGTGCGAGCTGCGCCCTCGCCCGGTTCTCGTCGAGCCGGGTGAGCGCCGTGAAGCGTTCGGCCGGCACCCCGTCCGCGGCCGCCGCGGCGATCAGCGCGTTGGTGTTGGCGGGGTTGCCCACCACCGTGACCCGCACGTCCGGCGAGGCGTTCGCGGCGATGGCCGCTCCCTGCGGGCCGAAGATGCCGCCGTTCGCCGCCAGCAGGTCGCCGCGCTCCATGCCGGGGCCGCGGGGGCGCGCGCCGACGAGCAGCGCGAGGTCGCAGCCGTCGAACCCGACCGCCGCGTCGTCCGTCACCTCCACGTGCTCGAGCAGGTCGAACGCGCCGTCCTGCAGTTCGAGGGCGGCTCCCTCCGCAGCGCCGAGGCCCTGCGGGATCTCCAGGAGCCGCAGCCGCACCCGCTCGTCCGTACCCAGGAGGTCGCCCGCCGCGATGCGGAACAGCAGCGCGTAGCCGATCTGTCCGCCCGCGCCCGTGATGGTGATCGTCGTGGTCATGACCCGAGCCTACGACCGTCGGCGCGGGGGTGCGCGGAGTACCCTCGACGCATGACGTTCAATCCCGATGCCGACCTCTCCGGCAACACCACGCGCCGTCGCGGACGCACGGCTGCGATCGCCGGTGGCACCGGTATCGGCGTCCTCGGCCTGCTCGCCCTCATCGCCGGTCCGCTGCTGGGGATCGACCTGTCCGGACTCGTCGGCGGAGGGGCACCGAGCGGTGGCGGCGGTCCCGCCGAGGGGTCGGTGATCGAGAACTGCGACACGGGGGCCGACGCCAACGCCGACGTCGACTGCCGCATGGCCGGATCGCAGCTCGCGCTCGATGCGTTCTGGGAGGACCACGTCGAGGGGTACCGTGCCCCGCAGCTCATCGTCGTCGACGGCTCGACCCCCACGGCCTGCGGCACCGCGTCGAACGCCGTCGGCCCCTTCTTCTGCCCGGGCGACGAGACGGTCTACATCGACCCCACGTTCTTCCAGCTCATGCAGCAGCAGTTCGGGGCGACCGCCGGCAACCTCGCGCAGCTCTACATCGTCGGCCACGAGTGGGGCCACCACATCCAGTACATCACCGGGGTCATGGACCAGTACCCGAACAACGGCACGGGTCCCGGCAGCAACGGGGTGCGCACCGAGCTGCAGGCCGACTGCTACGCGGGGGCGTGGATCGGACAGATGTCGAAGAGCACGGATCCGAACGGGGTGCCGTACCTGCAGCCGTCGACCGAGGAGCAGCGCGTCGACGCCCTCAACGCGGCGTTCGCTGTCGGTGACGACCACATCCAGGAGCAGTCCGGCTTCGTGAACCCGGAGAGCTGGACGCACGGCTCGAGCGAGCAGCGGCAGCGCTGGTTCGCGGAGGGCTACGCCAACGGACTCGAGGCGTGCGGGCAGGTCTTCACGCTGCCCGCCGACCAGCTCGACCCGTAGATCCCGGGCGGCGGCGACCGCTCCGCTACCGTGGAGATCGCACGACTGCACGACCGGCTGGGGGGCCGATGATGACGAACACCGAGGGACTCTATCCCGCGATCGAGCCGTACGACACGGGCGAGCTGCTCGTCGGCGACGGCCACCGCGTGTACTGGGAGGTCAGCGGCAACCCCGACGGCAAGCCGGTGGTCTTCCTGCACGGCGGCCCCGGCAGTGGCACGTCGCCGTGGCAGCGCCGGTTCTTCGACCCCGACGCCTACCGCATCGTGCTGCTCGACCAGCGCGGGTGCGGACGCAGCACCCCGTCGGCCAGCGAGCCCGACGCCGATCTGCGGCACGTCACGACGGCCCACCTGATCGCCGACCTCGAGCTGCTGCGCAAGAACCTCGGCATCCCGCGGTGGCAGGTGTTCGGGGGCTCGTGGGGCAGCGCCCTCGCCCTCGCCTACGCCCAGGCGCATCCGGAGGTGGTGACCGAGCTCGTCCTGCGCGGCATCTTCACCCTGCGCCGCGCCGAGCTCGAGTGGTTCTACGAGGGCGGGGCTGCGGCGCTCTTCCCCGACCTGTGGGAGCGGTTCATCGCCCCGATCCCGGTGCTGGAGCGCTCGCGGCTCATCGAGGCGTACCACCGGCGGCTGTTCGACCCCGACCCCGCGGTGCACGTGCCCGCCGCGATCGCGTGGTCGACCTGGGAGGCCGCGACCGTGACGCTGCGCCCCGACCCCGAGCAGATCGCGGCGATGTCGGATCCGCGCCGGGCGACCGCGTTCGCGCGCATCGAGAACCACTTCTTCGTGCACGGCGGCTGGTGGGACGAGGGACAGCTGATCGCGGGCGTCGACGCGATCCGGCACATCCCGGCCGTCATCGTGCAGGGTCGGCACGACGTCGCGACGCCCATGATGACCGCGTGGGATCTGCACCGCGCGTGGCCGGAGTCCGAGTTCGTGGTGGTCGACGATGCGGGTCACGCGGCCACGGAGCCGGGCATCAGCGCCGCGCTCCGCGCCGCGACCGACCGGTTCCGCGCGGAGGCCTGACCCCGCGGCGTCAGGCGCGCAGGGCCTTCGTCAGCGTCGCCAGCAGCCCGCCGACGCCGCCGTTCGCCCGGTGCCGGGTGAGACCCTCGCTCACCTCGGCGCCCGTGCGGGCCGACACGAACCACGGCGGCTTCGGGAGGATGGTCGCTCGTCCGCCACCGTTCAGGACCGGCAGGGAGCGTGGGAACGGGCGGAACGGGCCGCGCAGCACCGAGCGCTCGACATCGTCGAGCAGCAGCGCGTTGTGCACCACGCCGATGCCGCTGCCCACGTCGTCGATCGTGCTGCCGGGGAACGCGCCCCACGTGAGGGTCGGCGTGATGAAGCCGAACGCCGTCCAGCCGTTGATCGCGATCGAGCCGTAGTGCAGCGCGGTGAGCGCCCGGTCGAACCCGCTGCCGAGCGCCTTCTCGGTCGCCGGGTCGATCAGCAGATTGGCGCCGAGCGTGCCCTGCAGCTTCTCGTTGGCGTGCGCGACCGCCGCGTCCAGGAACGCCTGTCCCGTGCCCGGCAGGCTCACCACGCCCAGCACGGGGGCGAAGTACTCGGTGTTCTCCAGCGCCGTGGCGTCGTCGTCGCCGTCGACCTCGACGAGCAGGCGGTCGCCGAGCACGAGCGCGTCGGGGTAGGCGTCGGCGGCGGTCTGCATCCGCGACGCCGAACCCGGGTACCAGGTCGGGCGTTCCGGTGCGTTGGCGTACGCGCGGCGCAGGGCGGCACGGAACGCGTCGGCGCGATCCCAGTCCGCGGACAGGATCACGACCTGACCGGCGATGCAGTTGTGCCCGCTGTTCTGCAGCCGCATGGTGGCGATGTGCTCGGCCTGATACGCGATGTCGGCATCGGTCCACGGGCCGGGCACCACGATGATGGGGGAGACGCCGCCGAGCTCGGCCGTGATGGGCTTCTTCAGCAGCGGGCGGTTCTCACGCCGCCGCCGCTTCGTCGCCGCGGCGCCCTCGCCCGAGGAGGGGCCCCACACGATCGTGTCGAAGGTCGCGGCCGATCCGGTGATGTGCACGTGCGCGATCCCGGGGTGCTGCGTGAGGTAGGCGCCCGCCGCCGGGCCGCCGCGCATGATCCGCAGGAAGCCGGGCTCGATCAGCGGGGCGAGGGCGCGCTTGTACACCGGCACCAGCGGGTCCTGCGTGGGATTGACCTTGAGCAGGGCCGTGCGGTTGTGCGCCAGCAGCTCGTACAGCACGTCGAGCACGGGGATCGAGGTCACGTTGCCGGCGCCGAGCACGAGCCCCACGCCGCCGGACAGCGCCGGCGTGCGCTGCGCCAGTCCCGCCCTGGCCCGCGCGGCGTTCGGCGTTGTGCCCGGCCGCAGCCACACCTCGCCCGTGAAGCCCGACAGCAGGAAGCGGTCGATCCCCGTGAGCGGGAACGCGTGCACGCGGGCGCGGCCGCCCGGCGCGCGGTCGACCTTCACGCCGTCGAGCGGGTTGCGTCCATCGGCCAGGCGGGTCAGCGTGGCGATGGAGGCGTCGAGCGCGCCGAGCACGCTGTACGGACCGCTGAGCCACTCCTCGCCGCGCAGCGGGTGCCGGGCGTCGAGGCCCTTGGAGGCGGCGGCGGTGCGCGCCCAGTCCTCCGCGGTCGCGGCGACGCTCGTGCGCACCTGTCGCAGCAGCGTCGCGCGCTGGGCGATCGTGAGCGCGGCCCACAGCTGCGTCCCGGTGTGCAGCTCCTCGATCGCGGTGTCGAACCGCTCCTGCTCGCCCTCGCCCAGCGGGGGAGAGGCGGGGGCCGTCGCGGCGGTGGCGTCGGAGTCGGGCGTTGTCGTGCGCGCAGGGGTCATCGGCGTCTCCTTCGGACGGTCCCAGCTTAGGCGTCGGTGGTCTGCAGCGCCTCGATGTCCTCCCGGCGCAGCCGGTAGCGCCGGAGGGTCGCCAGGCTCGCGGCCATGAGTGCGGCGGGCAGCACGCTGAAGCTCAGCACGATGCCGGTGATCGCGGCGGGCGGCTGCACGACCGCCTCCCCGGCGACGGTCGAGACGTAGCCCGTCGCGGCCAGAGTGAGCGAGACGGCGGTGGCTCCGAGCGCGAAGCCCACCGTCTCGCCCGCGGTCCAGATGCCGGTGAACGTGCCGGCCTGTCCGGGGCGGCTCGACCGCTCGTCGTGCGAGATCACGTCGGGCAGCATCGCCATCGGCAGCGACTGCAGGCCCGCGTACGCGATGCCGGCCACGGCGACCGCGGCGTACATCCACCCGCCGGGCGACCACACCGCGGCGACGAGGGAGAGCGCGGCCAGCAGGAACAGGCAGCTGGCGATCGCGAACGCCCGCTCCTTGCCGAGGCGACGCGCGACCGCCGTCCACGCGGGCGTCGCCAGCAGTGCCGGGCCGACCAGGGCGACGAACACGAGAGTGACCGCGTCCTCCGAGCGCAGGACCCACGTCGCCACGTACTGGGCCCCGGCCAGCATCGTGCCGGTCGCGAGGGCCTGCAGCAGGAACGTGGCGAGCAGGGCGCGGAACGGCTGACTGCGGCGCAGCGCTCGGAACCCGGACAGGTACTGCTCCCGCCACGCCGACGATGCCGCGGGGTCCCGCGGCCGTGCGGGGTCGTCGCCGGTCGCGGCGGCGGTGCGCGCGGCGATGAGCATGCCGACGCCGATCGCGAGTCCCGCCGCGACGCCCATTAGCAGATACCCGGCGACCGGGTCGGGCGCGGCCGTCCGGAGTGCGGGACCACCGGCACCGAACAGCAGGATCGCGGCCGTCAGCACCACCACGCGCCAGCCCAGCAGTCGCGTGCGCTCGTCGTAGCCGGACGTCAGCTCGGCGGGCAGCGCGACGTAGGGCACCTGGAACAGGCTGAACGCGGTCGCCGTCGCGAGGAAGGCCAGGAGCACGCAGAGCGCCCCGGCCACGGGACCCCAGGCGGGCGGCACCGCGAAGGTGAGGGCGAAGAACACCGGGAGCGTGACGGCGCCGACCACCATGAACCCGCGGCGAGAGCCGGTGCGGGCGAGTTGCCGGTCGGACGCGGCACCGATCAGCGGATCGATCAGCACGTCCCACACCTTCGCGAGCGTGACGATCAGGCCGGCCGCGAGGGCGGCGACGCCGAGGTTGTCGGTGAGGAAGTAGGTCAGCACCAGGCCGGGAAGCGTCGCGTAGCCGCCGGTGCCGACGGAGCCCACGGCGTACAGCGCGATCGTGCGGGGGGACAGCCGGGCGGGGGCGCGGTCGGGTCGAGCCTCGGTGCTCATCGCGCCAGTGTAGCGGCGCGATGGGGCCGGTCAGATGAGCGAGAGCTCGCGCAGCTTCGACTCCACGTCGGCGTTCGACGGCTCGACGTGGTGGGTCGAGTCGGGGTACACCACGACGGGGATGTTGGTGCGACCCGAGATGTCCTTCGCGATGTCCGCGGCGGCGGGGTCGGCGACCAGGTCGACGTACGTGTACGCGACGCCCAGCTCGTCGAGCTGCTTCTTGGTGCGGATGCAGTCGCGGCACCAGTCGGCGCCGAACATGGTGATGGTGTCGGAGACGGGTGAGGTCATGCCTCCAGCCTACGTCCGCGCCGCGGGGGTGGCGCCGAAGAAGGCGGCCAGCGCCGCGGCGAGGGGTGCCGGGGCCTCCTCCGCCATGTGATGGCCGCTCTCGATGCCGTGCCCGCGCACGTCGTCGGCCCAGGCCCGCCAGATGCGGACCGGGTCGCCGTAGAGGTCCTCCAGATCGTCGCGCGTCGACCACAGCACGAGCGCGGGCATCCGCAGGCGGCGCCCCGCGGCGGCGTCCGCCTCCTCGTGCGCGCGGTCGATCGTGAGGCCGGCTCGGTAGTCCTCGAGCATCGCGCGCACGACGGACGGGTCGTGCACGGTGCGGACGAGTTCCGCATGATTCGCGGCGCCCATGGTCTCCGGATCCGCCTTGGGCGCGTACCACGCCTCCGGGTCGGCCCCGATCACGCGCTCGGGGATGTCGGGCTGCGCGAAGAAGAACCAGTGCCACCACCGTGTCGCGAAGCGGGCGTCGGCGCGCCGGAGGTGCTCCGTGAGTGGGAGGCAGTCCAGCAGCGCGACGCGTTCGACCGCCTCCGGGGAGTCGAGGGCGAGACGCAGCGCGACGTAGCTGCCCCGGTCGTGCCCCGCGAGGTGGAAGCGCTCGTGGCCGAGGTGGCGTGCGACGCCGCGGACGTCCTCCGCCACCGCCCGCTTCGAGTGGGCGGAGTGGTCGGGCGTGGGCGCGGGTCCGCGCGAGCGACCGTAACCGCGCAGGTCGGGGCAGATCACGGTGAACCCCTGCTCGACCAGGAGCGGGGCCACGCGATGCCAGGTGGCGGAGGTCCGCGGGTGACCGTGCAGCAGGACGACGGGGGGCCCGGAGCCGCCGTGCCGCACGAAGACGTCGGAGGCGCCGGTGCGCACGACCTCCTCGGTGAACCCCGGGAACAGCTCGCCGTCCGTCATCGCCCGGGGTCCGCCTCGTCCGGCAGCTTCTCCACCGGGGCGATCACGACGTCCTGCACCTTCCAGTCGAGATCGGTGATGCCGGCGGCCGCGGCGGACAGGTCGTGCGTGGTGACCTTGCCCCGGCGCGGCACGACGAAGGCCTCGATGTGGAACACCTGACCCTGATCGCGCATGCGCACGGCGGCTTCGGCGACCCACGGGCGACTGCGCAGATACGACACGATGTCGCCCGCGAGCGGGTGCGGGTTCTTGCTGTCGTACGTGCGGGCGCGCTGGTCCATCAGATCCACGATCGCGGTCCTGGTGTTGCGGAAGCCGTCCCAGATGATGCCGAGCGAGATGAACAGGGCGGCAGCGCCGTCCAGCCACCAGATGCCGATGCCCACCCCCAGCACGCCGACGATCGAGGCGACCGTCGTCTGCCAGTCGGCCTTCGCCATGTCGGCGTCGGCGTAGAGCAGCTTGTTGTGCAGCACGGGTGCCAGCTTCGACTTCGCCGGTCCGTAGAAGAACACGGGTCCGACGATCACGACGACCATGACCGCGACCATGAGCCAGCCCAGCCAGATGGTCTGCCCGAACAGCTGCACCGTGCCGATGGTGGGGTGCTCGCCGGAGATGAGTCCCGTGACCGCCTCGATGGCCAGGTTGAGGCCCACGGCGAGGAGGGCGACACCCGCGACGAGGTGACCGACGCCCATCGCCCTGTGCAGCCCGTACGGGTGCTTCCGCGTGGGGCGGCGGCGCACGAAGAGCAGCGCGGTGAGGAACGCCACCTGCGGGATGAGGGAGAGCATGTCCTCGATCCACGCGGTGCGCATGGCCTGCGACTCGCCCACCACGAGGGCGATCACGGCGATCGTCACCGAGGTGTAGACGATCGTGAAGACCTCCCACCGCACCGCCTTCCGGATCGCGCGCTGCTGCTCGTCCGGGAGGGTCGTCCGTCCGAACTGCCCGGTCGTCGTCATGGCGACCCCACCTTCCGGTCGAGGTACGACTCGAGCGACGAGAGGAAGGCGTTCTCCCCGAGCGGCACGAGCATCACGAGCTCGCGGTCGCCGGCGCCGTCGATGCCGGGGTAGCCGCGCGTGACTCCGGCTTTGTCGATCCAGGGGGTGTCCGGGGTGATGGCGCCGGCGATGAGGTCGAGGTCGCCCTGCTCGAGCATGCGCACGAGGGTCTCCTCCGACGCGACGGTCCAGGTCGTCTCGGCATCGAGGTGCGCCGCGAAGCCGTCGACGAGGTCGACGACGGGTCCTCGTGGTTCGTCGCCGGACAACTCGACGAGGTCTCCGTCGGGGGAGGTCCCGACGCGCAGCTCGCCGCCCGTCACGGCGTTCAACGTGCCGTCGGGGTCGCTGGGCACCGTGATCCCGCAGCCCGCCAGCAGTGCCGCGATCAGCAGCCCGGCGACGGCCGCGGCGGTGCGCCCGGCGCGGGCGGGTCGATCCGAGGAACTCCTACTCACGGCGCTCAGCCTCGCGGGCTCCACGACGGCCGACAACACTGTTGACGGCGGTGGCTGTGCACGCTAGCCCGGTGGGGTCTTGATAGGTAAGGGTATCCTTACCTATGGTGGTCTCATGAGCAGCGCGTGCGAGCACCGGGACGACCCCGACTGGGACGACCTCGTGGGGGTGGTGCTCGTGGCCGGCGATGCGGCGGACGCGGGCGTCATCGCCGGGATCGCGGCGCGGCTGCCGGGGGACGCGCAGGGCGTCATCCTGCTGGAGGCCGCCGCTCATCTTCCGCGCCGGCACATCGATGCCCCCGCCGGTGTCTCCGTGCGCTGGCTCGTCCGCGACGAGGGGATCAGGGCTCATGCGCGCGGCGAGCGGCTGGCGAGTGCCGTGCATGCGTGGTGCGTCGAGTGGACCTGCACGGAGCCGCCCGAGCACTGGACGGTCTGGCTCGGTCCGCACACCCCGCCGCACGTGGCCCGGATGGCACGCAGCCTGCTCGGCGTCGCGAACTGAGCGGACGAGGGCGCCCTCCCCGATCGGATCGGGAAGGACGCCCTCTGGTCCTGACCTGACCTCAGCCGCGCGGCATGGTCAGTCCGAGATCGAAGCTCAGGTCCGGGGAGAGATGGAAGTTGGCGTGCACGGATGCCGCGAGCACGTTCTCTCCCTTCGTGAGGAGCTTCGCCGGAACGGTGAAGGTGACGCGGTGGGCCGCCGCGGTCGTCGCCCGGGGCGCCGCCGTGGCGTACGTCTCCGCGGTGATCGCGCCGTCGGGAAGATTGCTCCGCCCGAGCTCGACCCCGTTCAGGTAGAGCACGACACCGTCGTCCGCGACCACCGTGACCGAGCCGTCGTGCACCGCCGCCGGGTCGTCCACGGTGAAGGTGTGCCGGAACTGGGCGCTCAGCGGTGCGGTGTCACCGCCCGCGCCGAGGTCGGTGGTCGCGGAGGTCACGCCCCGGCCGAACAGCGCCTCACCCGTGCTCCAGTCCGAGTCGTCGAACCCGACGGCGTTCCAGTCGGCCGGGAGCGCCTCGGTCGAGGAGCGCCACGACCAGGTGGAGCCCTCGGCGACGGTCACCGCGTCGGCCGCCGGATCGGCGTCGGGAGCGGCGTCCTGATCGGGATCGGCCTTCTGGTCGCCGCCCGCGTCGGGATCCGGAACAGGGTCGGGGGCCGTCGCGGTCGTCGTAGCGGTGACGGCGGTGACCGGTGAGGCTTCGCCGTCCGCGCCGAGCGCCGTCACACCGTACTCGTACGCCGTCGAGGCCGCGAGGTCCGTCTCCGTGAACGCCGTCTCCGGCGCGGCGACGGTTCCGACCTGGTTCCCAGCCCGCGTGATCACATACGACGCGGCCGTGTTCGCGCTCGCCGGCGCCGTCCACGACAGTGTCGCCGAATCCGCGGTGGCGGTGGCCGTGAGGTTGGTCACGGGGCCCGGCGCGGTGGAGCGCCGTGCCGTGAAGGCGAGGTCGAAGCCGAGGTCCGGTGTCGCCCGGTAGTTGGCGTGGACCGATGCCGCGAGCACGTTGGTGCCGTCGACGAGGGTGCCCGCCGGTACCGAGAACACGGACCTCGCTCCCGACGCGGTCTTCTGCGAGACCACCGCGGTCGCCGTCGTGTTCTGCGTCGGGGTGCCGTCCGGCATCCGCACGCGCCCCAGCTCCTTCCCGTTCAGGTAGAGGATCACGCCGTCGTTCGCGATGACCGAGACGGTGCCGTCGACCACCGAGGCGGCGTCCTGCACCGCGAAGCTCTTCCGGAACTGCGCGCTCACCGGCTTCGTCGCGGCGTCGGACGGATCGAGGTCGGTGGTGGCGCCGCTGATGCCGCGGCCGAACAGTGCCCGGCCGACCGTCCAGTCCGCGTCGTCGAAGTCGGCCTCCGACCAGGTCGACGGGAGCGGGTCCGTGGATGACCGCCACGACCACGTGTCGCCGTTGCCGATCAGGGTCAGCGCCGACGCCGGAGCGGGTTCGACCGTGAACGCGGCCGTGCTGGCCGACCGGTTGCCCACCGCGTCGCGCGCCCGCACGAACCAGTTCGTCGGCTCGGCGGTGACGGGCGCCGTATAGGTCGCGGCCGTGGTGGTCGCCACGACGCGGTTGCCGCGCAGCACCTCGTACACGAGCCCGCCACCGGCGTCCGTGGAGCCGCCCCACGTGAGCACCTGCTGATCCCCGCTCGCCGTGGGCGTCGCGGAGATCGGACCGGGTGTCGTCGGCGCGGTGCTGTCGCGGGGGGCGAAGCGGATGAAGCCGCCCGACCACTGGTTCACGCCACCCGCCCGCATCGAGTCGGTCAGGTCGCCGCCGACCCACAGCGTCCCGGTGCTGTCGAAGAACGAGCCCCACACGCCCTGCCCCGCACGCGAACGGACCACGGGAGACCAGTCGGGGATGTAGTGTCCGGTCGCCGCGTCCCAGGCTCCGGCGAGGTTGATCTTGTCGACCTCTGTCCAGGGTTCCGTGATCTCCCGCTTGAGGTACTTGTCCTGGTAGACCTCGTCGCCGCAGTGGCAGCCCGCGATGACCACCGAGCCGTTGTCGTCGACGGTCTGCATGTCGCCGCCGTCGTGCGCGATCGAGCCGCCGACCAGCTGGAAGGTGGAGCGGTCGTAGGAGAACAGCGAGTGTTGCGAGCCGCCGAGATACACGCGGTCGCCGACCTCGGTCACCCCGTTCTGCCAGATGTAGCCCTGATAGTTGCCGTTCGCGTCGACGGTCGCCTCGCTGAACGTCGGGACCCACAGCGGCGACACCAGCGGAGCGCCGGCCACGGTCTGCAGCGCGACGGCGCTCGGCGTCGACGTCGTCTGCTTCCGCGTGAAGTAGCCGGAGAAGTACGTGCGGTCACCGCGGTCCGAGGCGTCGACCGCGATGGCCGTGCCGTTCAGGTTCGCGTTCCAGTTCGTGTCCGGGGTGCTGGTGGACAGGAGGATGCGACCACCGTTCCAGGCGCTCGCGCTCTTTCCCGAGCCCACGGCCGTGAGATGCGTCATGGCCCCGGCGACGTAGAGGTAGCCGTTCTTCACGTCCAGGTCGTGCACCGAGGGCACGGCACCGACGGCGCGGCTCTGCACGGCCACCTGCGGCCCGGAGAGCCGGCCGGTCGTCGGGTCGAGGAACGCGAGGCCGACCTGAGGGGTGCCGTCGACCTGGGTGAACTGGCCGCCGATGGCCACGCGTCCGTCTGGCAGTGCGGCGATCGCCTTGACCTGTCCGTTGAGCTGCGGCCGGAACGTCGACACCCACTGTCCGCTGTTCACGTCGAAGCCCGCGAGGTACGGCTGCTCGACCCGTCCGGCGCCGTCTCGTGACTGCTGCACATACCGGAAGTTCCCTCCGGCGAACACGGTGTTCCCGACCTGACCGAACTCCGCGACTTCGACGTTGAGCTCCCCGTCCTTGCCGTTGGCGAGGCCGGAGACACCCCACACGGTGCGCTGGGCGTTGCTGTCGGGGATCGAGCGCAGCGTCGAGGCGGCCGTGCCCGTGGCGGGCACGGTACCGAAGTCGAGATCGGCGAGCTTCAGCTGCGGCCGTACGAACATCTGCGCGAAGGGGATCGCGAAGCCGGCGCCCGCCGGGGCCCACAGGTACGACGTCGGGGTGTCCTGCCCGGTGATCTCGGCGCCGTACGACCAGCCCATCAGGTACCGGTGTGACTGCCGCTGGGCGAAGTAGGAGCCGTTCCATCCCGTGTCGTGCCCGAAGCCCGACTGTGAGGGGCCGCCCCAGCCGACGGCACCCGTCCAGCCGCCGGTGCCGGTGAAGCCGCCGATGATCCAGTCCTTGATCGGGTTGCCGCCGGCCATGGTCCAGTTCCAGCGGTCGCGGCGCGCGAGGCTGAAGCGAACCTCCTGCCACCGGCTGCCGTCGACGGCCGATGCGCGGTGCACGCGGATGCTGTCCGGAGGGAGCTGGTCGGGACGGGCGCCGTCGAGGAGCCCGTCGACGGTCTTGGCCGGCAGCTGTGCCGGCGCGAAAGCGGCCGTCCCCGAGGGTGTCGTGGTGATCTGCTCGGGCGTTCCCACGCCGTTGTAGTTCTCCTTCCACCCCTCGCGTCCGCGGCCGATCATGACCCAGCCTCCGCCGAGGGTGGTCTGGTCGCAGTAGAACTGCTGCGGGTCCACGAGCGTGGGCGTGACCAACCAGTACACCCCGTCCGCCGACCCGGGGTTGTTCTGCTTGATCTCCCAGCAGGAGGCGGCCGCGGTCTCCGGGGTGAGCCCGTCCGGTGCGCTGGCGCCCGCCACCGGAGCGTTCTCGGTCGGCGCGTTCTCGGCCGCCGCGATCTCGACGGGCGCGTTCGCGTCGAGCGCGTTCTCGGTCGCTGAGGCGCCGAGTGGCGCCAGGAGCGAGCCCGCCAGGACCGCGACCGTCGCGATCCCCACGAGGGCGCCCGCGCGGGCGGAGCCCCTCTGCGTGCTTCTGGTCATTGTTGTTCCTTCCTGATGGGGGGCGGGGTGCGGCGTGAGGTCAGCCGCGAGCCATGGTCATGGCGAGGTCGAAGCTCAGATCCGGTGTGGTGCGGTAGTTGGCGTGCACCGAGGCGGCGAGCACGTTCGTGCCCTTCACCAGCAGGCGGGCGGGAACGACGAACGAGACGCGGCGTGCCGAGGCGCCCCGAGCAGCCGCCGACGCCGAGGCGAACGTGTTCTGGCCGATCGCGCCGCCCGGCATGCGCGCCCGGCCGAGCTCGACGCCGTTGAGGTACACGACCACGCCGTCGTCGGCGATCACCGTGACCGTGCCGTCTCGCACGGTGGCGGGGTGGGTGACGGTGAACTCGTGGCGGAACTGGGCGCTGATCGGCGAGGTCGACTGATGGCCGGGATCGATGTCGGTCGCGACGCGCGCACCCCGGCCGAGCAGCGCCGCGCCCGTCGCCCATCCCGAGGCGTCGAAGCCGAGCGTGTTCCATCCGGCGGGGAGGGCGGCGTTCGTGTACCGCCATGACCACGCGGATCCGTTCGCGATCGCGATGGGCGCGTCCGCCGTGGTGCTGGCCTGAAGGGTCGCCGCGGTCGAGGCCTGTCCGTCGGCCGCGACGGCGACCACGGTGTAGCGGTGTCCCGCCGAGGCGGCGAGGTCTCCGTCGGAGAACGCGACGGTCGGCGCGGCGACGATGCCCACCTGCTTCCCGTCACGGCGGATCACGTACGACGCCGGGGCCGTGCCCCCGGCCGGGGCGCGCCACGTGAGGGCGATCGTGTCGGCGGTGCTCGTCGCGGACAGGCCGGTGACGGGCTGCGGTGGGGCAGCGCGCTCGCCGATGAGGGCCAGGTCGAATCCGAGGGCGGGCCGTGCGCGGTCGGCGGTGTGCACCGAGACGGCGAGCACGTTCGTGCCCTCGATCAGGGCGTCCGCGGGGATCGGGATCACGACCCGCCCCCCGGCCGCCTCGAGCGGTGAGACGGCCTGCGTCGCGAGCGTGTCCGCGGTGACCTGTCCGTCCGGCATGCGGATGCGTCCGAGTTCGGTGCCGTTGAGTGTGAGCACGGCGCCGTCGTCGGCGATCACGGAAACGCGTGCGTTCGTGACGGTGGCAGCGTTCTGCACCTCGAACGACTTGCGGAACTGCGCGCTCAGCGGTCGCCCGCCCCCACGGCTGAGCGTGGTGGCTGCACCCCGCACCCCGGCGCCGAACAGTCCGGACCCGGTGTGCCAGGAGGAGTCGTCGAAGCCCGGCGTCGTCCAGTCGGAGGGAGGGGCGGTCGCCGAATAGCGCCACGTCCAGGTGTCGCGGTCGCCGATGAACGTGAGGTCGGCCGGGGAGGGGGGCTGCACGACGAAGGCCGCGGTGCCCGCCGATCGGTTGCCCGCGGTGTCACGCGCTCTGACCTGGTACGCGGTGGGGTCGGCGGTGATCGGCACGGTGTAGGTCGATGCCGTGGTGGTGGCGACCACACGGTCCCCGCGCAGCACCTCGTAGACGACGTCCGTGGTGTCGGTCGACGCGCCCCAGGTGAGCACGGCCTGCTCGCCGCCCGCGACCGGGGTGGAGGTGATCGGCCCCGGGGTGGTGGGCGGCGTGCTGTCCCCCGGGGCGAACCGGGCGAAGCCACCCGACCACTGCGTCGAACCGCCGGCGCGGACCGAGCGGTCGAGGTCACCGCCGACCCACAGCGCTCCCGCGCTGTCGACGAAGCTGCGCTGCACGCCGAGGTGACCCGCGAAGCCGAGCCGCGGCGCCCAGTCGGGGAGGAAGACGCCGGTGGCCCCATCCCAGGCACCCAGGCCGTCGAGGCGATCGACCTGGAGCGCCCTCGCCCGCATCTTGCGCGTCTTCCGCTTCAGCGTCTCACCCTGGTACTGGTAGGTGTAGCGCCCGCACGCGCAGCCGCCGATCACCACCGTTCCGGCGGCGAGGATGCTCCGGATGTCGGAGCCGCCCGAGGCCGTCGACCCGGTGAGCACGCGAAAGGTGGCGTGGTCGTATGCGGCGATCGAGCGGCGCGTCGAACCGAGGTAGACGCGCCCGCCCGTCTCCACCACGGCGCGTGCAGGGACTCCGGTCGCGCTGAATGCCGGTGCCCACAGGGGAGGCACCGGAGCGGCACCCGGCGCGGTCGTCAGCGCGGCCGCGCTCCGGGACGGGGTGGTGCGCGTCGCCGTGAAGTACCCGGCGACGTACGCGCGGTCGCCGAGGTCGGACGCGTCGATCGCCAGCGCGGTGCCGTTCAGATCGGGGTTCCACTCCGGGTCGGGGAGGCCGGTGGCGAGGTCGATCCGTCCGCCGTTGTGCGCGGGCGTCGCGGCGTCGGCGTCCGCGGCGGACAGGTGGGTGAACGACCCTGCGAGGTAGAGCTCGTCGCCGTGCACGTCGAGGCCGAGCACCGCCGGTGTGCGCGCGGTCTCGCGCTGCTCCACCGTCACCTGGGGGCCGGCCAGGCGGCCGGTGCTCGGGTCGAGCAGGGCGAGCCCCGGTTGCGGCGCGCCGTCGACGGTCGTGAACCGGCCGCCGATCGCCAGGCGACCGTCGGGCAGGGTGGTCATGGCGGTCACCTCGCCGTCCAGGTCCGGTCGGAATCGCGGGAGCCATTCGCCCGTCGTCACATCGAAGGCCGCGAGGTACGGCTGCTCCGCGCGACCGATCCCCGACTC
This sequence comes from Microbacterium sp. PF5, assembly GCF_004794315.1. Taxonomy (NCBI): domain Bacteria; kingdom Bacillati; phylum Actinomycetota; class Actinomycetes; order Micrococcales; family Microbacteriaceae; genus Microbacterium; species Microbacterium sp. PF5. The sequence goes on from NZ_SSDQ01000054.1 coordinate 27,856, forward strand.
GGTGCGCTGCACGTACCGGAAGTCGCCGCCGACGAACACGCTCGCGCCCGCCTGCCCGAAGGCGCGCACGGCGGCACTCCCGTCCTCGTCCTGCGCCGACTGGGCCACACCCCACTGCGTCTTCATCGCGGTGCTGCGGGGGAGGGCGCGCACGGCTGCGGCGGGCGTGCCGGTGACGGGTGCCGTCGGGAACGAGAGATCGGACAGCCGGAGCTTCGGGCGGACGAAGACCTGCGCGAACGGGATCGCGTAGCCCTCGCCCGCCGGAGCCCACAGGTACGACGAGCTGTCGCCGGTTCCGGTCACCGTGCGGCCGTACGCCCACCCCGCCTTCTTCTTGTGCGTCGAGCGGCGGACGAACGACGAGACATGCCACCCGTCACCCTCGCCGAAGCTCCGGGAGCTCCCACCCGTGCCGCTCGTGCCGTCGAACACCCAGTCGCGCAGGGGGTTGGCGCCGCCCAGCGCCCAGGTCCAGCGGTCGCGCTGCTGGATGCGGAAGCGCACCTCCTGACCGTAGGTCCCGTCGATCGAGGAGGCGCGGTGCACCCGCACGCCGTCTGCGAGCTTGTCGACCCGGCCCCCGTCGAGGAGGCCGTCCACGGTCTTCGCCGGAAGCTGGATCGGGGTGAAGGCGCCGGGGCCGTCCGGCGTCTCGGCGAGCTGCGTCGGCGCGCCCTGCCCGGCGTAGTCCTCGCTCCACCCCTCGCGGCCACGCCCGATCATCACCCATCCGCCGCCGTACTCCTCCTGAGCGCAGTAGAACTGCTGCGGAGCGACGAGCGTCGGCGTGACCAGCCAGTAGACGCCGTCGTCCGAATCGGGGTCGTTCTGCTTGATCTCCCAGCACGATGCGGCGGCGGTCTCGGCGGTGCGTCCGTCGGGAGCTGCGCTCCCGGTCCCGGCGGCGCGCGCGGAGGGCGCCGACAGGGGTGCGAGCAGGGAGCCGACCAGCGTGGCCGCGGCGGCCAGCGCCACCAGCGTGCGCGCAGATCTGTTCCCCCACCGAATCGCGTCGGTTCGCATCGTGTCCTTCCGGAGTGATCCGCGGCGGAGCGCGGGCTCGGCGTCGCTCCCGGTGGGGGTCCCGGGTCGGACGGCGCCTAGGTCGCTGCGTCCGAGCATGCCGCCGGCACGCTCGGAGTCCTGCGCACTCCTCGGTTCATGGCACGAGTGGCGCGCTTCGGGGGCGGACGCCGGTGTCCGCCCCCGAAGGGTCGCGTCGCGTCAGCGGGTGGACGCCGTAGCGGCGCCGGCCGCGTTGGCGGTGATGGCGTCGAGCGCACGACGGAGCGCGGAGCTCGACGTATGCGCGGTGTACGGGAAGTAGACGACCTCGACGCCGACCTCGGCGAACTCGCGCTCGAGGCGCAGGCCCTTGTCGGTGCCTCGCCAGTCGTCGCCCTTGAAGAAGTGCGTGAACTGCACGTCTCTCCAGGAGTCCATCTTCGAGGGCGTGGTCTCGATGTAGACGTCGTCCACGAACGAGATGTGCTTGACGATCTCTGCGCGCTCGGCGGTCGGGATGACCGGCTCGATGCCCTTGACCTGCCGCAGCATCTCGTCGCTCACGACGCCCGCGATCAGGATGTCGCAGTGCTGCTTGGCATGCCGGAGCAGATTCAGATGCCCCACATGGAAAAGGTCGAATGCTCCGACGGCATAGCCGATACGCGTCCCCATGATCTCCCCAGATCACTAAATCCCCAGTTAAGCGGATCCCCACCCACTTAATGCGACTCCCACAGCCGCGCTGCCAGAGTCTATCAGACGCGGGTTTCCCCGCCCATAGGTCGGCGTGAAACGATGGAGCGCGCAGGCGCGGTGCCTGCCGAGCGAAGGGGACTCGAGTGGGGCCAACCGTCACGGTCATCGTGCCGACGTTCAACGAGCGCGACAACGTCGCCGAGCTCGTGGCGCGCACGGCGGCGGCGCTTGCCGGTCGGCAGGCGGAGATCCTGTTCGTGGACGACAGCTCGGACGACACCGTCGCAGAGGTCGAACGCGTGGCCGTCGACGCGCCGCTCCCGGTGCGGGTGATCCATCGCGCCGAGAACACCGGCGGGCTCGGCGGTGCCGTCGTGCTCGGGTTGCACGCCGCAGCCGCTGACCTCTGCATCGTGATGGACGGCGACCTCCAGCACCCGCCCGAGCTGCTGCCCGCGCTCCTCGACCGGCACGCCGAGGGCGGGGCGGACGTGGTCGCGGCATCGCGCTACATCGGCGGCGGCGACACCAGCGGCCTCGGCACGGCGCTGCGCTTCGGGGTGTCCCGCGCGGCGACGTGGCTGACCAGGGCCATGTTCCCCATCCGGCTGGCCCGCAGCACCGACCCCATGACGGGCTTCTTCCTCGTGGACCGGTCGCGCCTCGACCTCGACGGCTTGAAGCCGCAGGGGTTCAAGATCCTGCTGGAGATCCTGGCGCGCAACGACCTGCGCATCGCCGAAGTGCCGATGGAGTTCGCCGAGCGGCGGCACGGGACGTCGAAGGCGAGTATCCGCCAGGGCGCCACGTTCATCACCCATCTCGCTCGGCTGCGCTTCGGGAAGATGTCGCTCTTCGCGCTGATCGGCGTCATCGGGGCCGTGGCGAACCTCGGCATCATGTGGGCGCTGACGGCCGCGGGCGTGCCGTACGTCTGGGCGGCGATCATCGGCGCCGAGGTCACCATCATCGGCAACTTCCTCTTGCAGGAGCGCTTCGTGTTCGCCGACATGCGCACGGACGCCCGAGCGCTCGGCATCCGCTTCGCGAGCTCCTTCGCGTTCAACAACGTCGAGGCGGCGCTGCGCATCCCCGTCATGGCGCTCATGGTCGAGACCTGGCACATCTCCAGCGTGCTGGCCACGGCCCTGTCGCTGATCGTGGCGTTCTTCGCGCGCTTCCTCTTCCATTCGCTCGTCGTGTACGCGCCGCAGCGTCGCCGTCGTGGCGAGAGCGCGGAGCCCGAGACCGACACCGCGGCGCAGCGCGTGATCCGCGCGATCGACGTCGAGGTGATGAAACCGGGCGAGCTCTGAGGCCGGCGCTCTACCATGGACCTGACCGGCAGGGGGCCGGGCTGCTGGGGGAGTGGTGAAAAGAGCGATCTTCGACGCCAAGACGCGTCTGCTGATGCGGAACGACCGACGCGCCTTCGAGGTGATGGTCCGCAATGAACGTCTGGGGGGCGCGGCCTTCGAGGACCTGTCGCGGGGCGCGGCGACCCGCATCGCGCTGCACGCGTTCGACTCGTCGCCGTTCTATCGCGAGCTGTACGCGGGGGCGGGGTTCGGTCGGGAGGACGTCGCGGAAGCGGGCAACTTCTCCGCGCTGCCGGTGGTGACCAAGGCCGCGCTGCGCGACGCGGGGGATGCCGTGCTCTCCACGACGGTGCCCTCCTCGCGCGCGCTGGTGTCGCAGACGGGCGGCACCACCGGGTCGCCGTTGCGGGTGCGCAACGACCAGGCCGCCCCGACCGCGGCGATGTGGTGGCGGATCTACCGCTGGTGGGGCGTGCATCCCGCGGACGACATGGCCTTCATCTATCGACGCCTCCGGCAGGGCAGGGAGGCGCTGGTGTACGCCGCGCAGTGGTGGCCGAGTCGCCACCTGCACCTCGATGCGCGGGCGATCACGGACGACGCGATCGAGACGTTCGTCCGCGACTGGCAGCGGGTGCGTCCGCGGCTGCTCGTCGCCTATGTCGAGGGCGCGACGGCCGTCGCGACGCACCTGGCGCGGACGGGGCGGACGCTGCCCACGTCGGCCGTCTCCGTCACGGCGGCGATGCTGCAGCCGGGGCAGCGCGCCCTGCTCGAGTCGGTGTTCCGTGCTCCCGTGTTCGACACGTACCGCTCGGCGGAGATCCCCTGGATCGCGGCCGAGTGCGAGCAGCACGAGGGACTCCACGTCGCGGGCGATCAGCGCCTGGTGGAGATCGTCGACGACGCGGGGCGTGCGGTGGATGCGGGGACGGAGGGCTCGGTCGTCGTCACGGACTTCAGCAACGAGGTGTTCCCGCTCGTGCGGTACGAGATGGGGGACCGATCACGGCGACTCGACGGCGCGTGCGCGTGCGGGCGGGTCTTCCCCCGGATCGCCCCCGTGCAGGGACGACTGGCCGATGTGGTGCGAACCCCGTCGGGGCGCCGCATCACGGGAGGCCTGAGCGGGCTGTTCCTCGGCGACCCCGGAGCCATCCGGCAGATGCAGGTCGTGCAGGCGGCGGACTACGCGGTCACGATCCGCTACGTCCCGACGACTCCGGGAGGGGCGCGCGATGCCGCCGCGACAGCGGTGCGTGCCCTGCGCACGCTGCTCGATGACGACGCCGTCGCGGTGTCGGCGATGGAGGTCGAGAGCATCGAGAGCCAGGGCGGCAAGGCTCGGCTCGTGATCTCGCACGCCCCCGACGCCCCCTGAGGCGCGTAACGCTCACGGCTCCTGAACAGGACCGAGTACTAGACTTACGCCGTTCTGCGCCCGACGACGTGTCGGGCGCCGCATTGGGGGAGTGCACAAGTGGCAACACACTGGACATTGGAAGACCTCTATCGAGGGGTCATGCAGTCGTGGATGGTCCTGGTGGGGACGATCGTCGCGTTCGCGTTGGTCGGTTTCGGGATCTTCCTGATCTATCCGCAGAAGTACACGGCGGAAGCGCAGCACACGGTCGAGCCGATCAGCGTGCTCTCGACCGGATCGAGCTTCAACACGGTGAACATGGAGACCGAGAAGGTCGTGGCGACCTCCACGGCCGTGCTCAAGCGCGCCGTGGAAGACCTCGACGACACGTCGATCGAGGCGCTGCGCAACAACACCGTGATCGACGTGCCGCGGAACTCGCAGGTGCTGAGCTTCCAGGTGACCGCGAACACGCCGCAGGAGGCGGCCGACCGGGCGAACGCGCTCGCTGAGGCGTACGGCGCTCAGCGCACCGACAACGCGCGTGCCGTCGTCGAGCAGACCACGGCGGAGTTGGGGGACTCCATCGCGCAGCTGCAGGCCGTCGTCGACTCGCAGCCCATCGACAGCAGCGAGCGGGCTGCCACGCAGCTCCAGCTGCAGGGTCTGCTCGACCAGCAGGCGCGGATCACCGCGACGCCGTTCTACTCGGGCACGCTCGTGACGCCGGCCGATCCGCCGCAGAAGTCGAACCGGCCCTCGGTGCTGGTCTTCATCGCCGCGGGTCTCTTCCTCGGCATCCTCGTCGGCGCCATCGCCGCGCTCATCGTGTCGCGCGTGCGCAACGGACCGGGCGCCAGCTACAAGCGCAGTGTCGCTGGCGAGGTCGACGCCGACGATGCCGACGACACCGAAGAGGTGCCGGAGCACGACGACGTCGCCCTCGATGAGGACGACCGGCTGCTGGAGCCGGAAGACGCGGGGCTGCCGGTCTCGCGTCCGATCGGAGCTCCGAAACGCGGGCACACGACCTCGCGGCGCTGAAAGGCCACGAGAAGACGAAGAGGGCACCGGGTCATGACGACCCGGTGCCCTCTTCGCTTGTCTCGTCAGCCGGAGTAGCTCCAGACCCGCACGTAGTCAACCTGGAAGTCGAGGTTCTGGGTCGCCGCCTTGTCGGCCGGGTTGGGGAGGCCCCAGTAGGTCGTCGACGGACCCACGTGGAGGTTCAACCGCATGTGCAGCGGTGAGCCGAAGTAGTTCGGGTTCCACAGGTTCGGGTGGGTCGCGGGGGTCGCGCGCAGCAGCTGCTTCCCGTCGACGATCACGGCCGCGTACGTCGGCGTGAACTCGAACGCGTACGTGTGGAAGTCCTTCCACACCGGTGTCGCGGCGCCGTAGTCGGCGTGATGCCAGATGTAGCGCTGGTTGGCCGAGGGCGTCGAGGTGTGCGTGTGGACCGTCGTCGTGGCGGTGTCGATCCGCTGGTCGCGGACCGCGGCGTCGTCGTAGCCCCACGCCTCCATGATGTCGATCTCTCCGGACTGGTTGTTGCGCAGCCAGAAGGCGGCCAGCGAACCGAACGTGTTCGGGCCGCTCGGCGTCTTGGCGCGGATCTCCCACCGACCGTACTGCTGGCTCATGCTGACGTCATCCGCCTGCAGGCGGCGCTGGTCCAGGTATCCGGTGTTGTGCCAGAGCTCGCGCGGGCCGCTCTGCGTGGAGGGGCGGATCGCGGGGGTGGTCCGCCAATCGGCGCGGATGTGGAGGACGCCGCTCCCGTCTACCGACACCTGGTCGCGGGAGGGGACGGCCGCGTCGAAGAGGAGGCCGAGGTCGTCCTGGCCGCGGACGTTCCACTTCGCGGGGTCGACCGCGGGGCTGCCGGAAGAGTCGCGGTAGGTGAACTCGTCACGCCAGGTGGGGGCACCCCAGCCCGGGACACTGCCGTCCGATGCGGGAGGCGTCGTCGGCTTCTGCGGCTGCGCCGGCGGGGTGGTCGGCTTCGGCGTCGGGCTCGGTGTTGTCGTGGGAGTCGGTGTCGGAGTCGGCGTGGGCTTCGGCGGCGGTGTCACGGCCGGCTTGTCCTCGCGCACGAGGTGGGCGTCGAAGCTGATGTTGTGGGTCTCTCGCCAGTTGGAGAGCACCTGCACGGCGATGGTGTTGGTGCCGGTGCGGAACAGTCGGCTCGGGATGGAGAACGAGACCGGGTTCTTGCGGGCGGCGGTGGACGACGGAGCGGCGGTCGCGTAGCTCTTGTCGGTGATGCGCCCGGTGGGGGCGTTCTTGCGGCCGATCTCGACGCCGTTGATCCAGATGACGATGCCGTCGTCGGCCCACGTGTTCACCCACGCCCATTCCGGCATATCGGAAGTGAGCGTGAAGGTCTTGGTGGCGTACGTGGCGATCGGCTGCTGACCCGACGTGCGGGGGATGAGCGTGCCGATGGTGCCGACACCGGTGCCGGCACCGAGCGGTGCCGTGCCCGTCTTCCAGGTGGTGGCGGCCGTCTGCCACCCGGCAGGCGGAGGCGTCGCGGCCCGGTAGTAGGACCACCCCGCGGAGCCGCGGGGGATCACCGAGGTGATCGTGGTGTCAGCGGCCACGGCGGGCCCGCTGGCGACGACGGATGCCCCGACGACCGCGAGCGCGGCGACGAAGGCGAAGAGGATGCGATGGATGGGGGTTCGGGTGTGTGTCTTCAGTTTCATCTCGAGGGGGAGCGAAACGGTGCTGTGCAAACCGGTCGCTCGCACAGCACCGTCCGGGTTGCGGATGCGGGCCGAGCATTCCCCCTCGATGCATCCTGTGGACGGGTGTTGTCCGCCTACTATACGGCGTCGCTCCCCCAAAGCTCCCTGACAATTCCCGTGGTGCTCTCGATCGACGACCGCGACGACGCGCCGAACACGATCGACTCGACGTTCGCGTGGTCGTGGATCCACTCCAGGGCGCGCCGCGGCGGGATGGCCCCGGACGCGAACACCGACATGGCCACGGGGCGGAACGGGCGCTCACGCAGAGCCTGCTCGTACGCCTCGATGCCGCCGGACATCCGGAAGCCGATCTCGTTGATGTTCGCGCACACGATCGGGTTCTTCACTCCGACGCGGTCGAGCGTGTCGAGCAGCATCGGCAGGTTCATCGTGATGAAGCCGGGCTCCGCGTTGTAGCGCTCGCGCACGTGACGATCGAAGATCGCGAAGGCCTCGTCGAAGCCGAGTCCCAGCATCAGGTCGACCACGACGTTCTGGAGGAAGACCACCGGGGTGTTGAGGCCCTGGAACATCTTCATCTCCGCGTCGACGAGCAGCGTGATGATGCCCTCGATGTCTTTCTTCATGAACGACTTGCCGCCGCGCACCGCTGCGTTGAGCAGACCCTCCTCCGGGAGGAACTGCTTCAGCGCGCCGAGCATGCCGTTGTCGGTCACCGCGTTGGCGTACTTGTGCGCGTACGGCATGCACGGGTAGAAGCGGTAGTCGGCGTACCGCTGCGGGTTCGCGCGCATGTGATCGCAGACCTCGGCGATGCGCTCGTGCGTGGTGCACATGAGGGTGCGGATGCCGTTGTCGAGGGCGATGTCGACCACGTCGATGATCGCCTGGGTGTCCTGGAAGCGGATGGCCTGCGCCCGCGCCTTCTCCTCCGACATGTGGTTGATGCCGAAGAACTGGTTGTCGCCCAGCAGCAGCCGGTCCATGGTCGTCGTCGTCATCTCGCTCATGCCTTCCTCCCGCGTCCGAACAGTCCGCGTTTCGCCGCGGGTGCCGCGGCGACCACGGCAGGTGCCGGTGCGGACTCCGCAGCGGCAGCGGAATCCTGCAGGATCCACTCGATGACGCGGTCCGTCTCGGCCGCTCCGGCGAAGCCGTTCTCCCGCGCCTCCGTCTCGCCCGCCGCGATGGCGTCGACGAACGATGCCAGCTGCGCGCTGTACTCCTCGCCCCGGAGGTAGAAGGCGACCTGCTCGGTGAGGTCGGTCGTGTAGGAGATGTTCCACCCCGCACGGTAGCCCGCCGGGATCGTCGCCCCCTCGCGGAGGTAGACGCGCAACTCCTGGCGGTCGGCGATGATGCGGCCCTGCGAGCCGGAGATCGTGACCGAGGTCGACATCTTCCGGAAGGACTCGTCGGACCAGTTGACCGAGAGCTGCACGCTCAGGCCGTCGGGGTAGTCGAGCGTGGAATAGACCTCGTCGTCGATGTCGGCGGAGAAGATGCTGTTCAGCACCGATCCGCGGACGCGCTCCGGCGTGCCCAGGTACCAGTTGACGAGGTTGAGCGGGTGTGCCGCGTAGTCGTAGACGCATCCGCCTCCCGTCGACCGCTTGGTGCGCCAGGTCGAGCCCTTCGGCTTGAGCACGACGGGCCCGTAGGCCTCGGCCAGGACGTGCGTCACACGACCGAGCGCTCCGGCGTCGAGCAGGCGCTTGACCTCCTGGAACGTCGCGATGAAGCGGTTGTGGAAGCCCACCTGTGCGATGAGCCCCCGCTCGGCGGCCAGCGCGGCGAGCTCGAGCGATTCGGCCGCGCTCAGCGTGAGCGGCTTCTCGCAGAAGACGTGCACACCGCGCTCGAGCGCGCTGCGGACGAGTGCAGCGTGCGAGGCGTTCGGCGTGGCGATGATCACCGCCTCCGGCGCCGCGTCGTCGAGCATCTTGTCGAGCGTCGAGTACGTCGGCGCCCCCGTGTACTTGTTCAGCACGTCGAGCAGGTAGTCCGTGGCGTCGACGACGCCCACCAGCTCCACGTTGTGCAGAGCCCGGACGATGGACAGATGGGAGAGCCCCATCTTCCCCACGCCGACGACTCCGACCCGAACACGTCGTGTGTCAGTGTTTTCTGGCACGACGAAATCCCCTTCCCCAGTTGGTTTCCCCTTCAGAAGCGCCTCTCCCCGTAGAGACGCCAGCCGCTATACTAACCCGAAGTCCGCGCTGATGGCAGTGCGAACTTCGCGCCGGGATGGGGCCCGGTGCATCTCAGGGGATTCCGACGCACGCCGACGGCGTGGGTCGGACGCGTCACACAAGGGGAGTGACCATGCAGTTGGATGTTTCTGTCGTCCTGCCGACACACAACCGACCGGAGCTGATGAAGCTCGGCGTCGAGAGCGTGCTCGCGCAGAAGACCTCGGCCACGGGAGAGGTCGTCATCGTGTTCGACGCCTGCCCGATCGAGGTGCCGGACGTCGAGGTGCCGGAGGGGTGGACGGTGCGCGGCATCTCGAACACCCGCACCCGCGGACTCGCCGGCGCGCGCAACTCGGGGATCCTGGCCGCCGAGGGGCGGCTGGTGGCCTTCCTCGACGACGACGACGAGTGGCTGCCCGGCAAGCTCGCCGCGCAGCTGCGCCGCTTCGAGGAGAAGCCGGAGGCGATCATCGTCGGCACCGCCATGGTCGTCGACGACGGCACCAACCGCATCGTCCGCCGTGTGCCATCCGATGACCTCACTCACGAGGACTTCCTGCGCAACCGCAACCCCGGCCTGCACTCGTCGAGCCTGATGTTCCGGCGCGAGGTGCTCCTGGGCGAGCTCGGACTGATCGATGAGGAGCTTCCGCGCAGCTACGGCGAGGACTACGACATCCTGTTGCGCGGTTCCTCCCTCGGGCTCGTGACCGTGGTGAACGAGCCGCTGGTGCGCGTGCTGTGGACGGGGCAGTCGTACTACTTCGGGAAGTGGGCCGCGTACGCCGAGGCCCTGCAGTACCTCCTGCGCAAGCACCCCGACTTCGCGACCATCCCCGCGGCCCTCGGTCGCATCGAGGCCCAGGTCGCGTTCTCCCTGGCCTCGGCCGGGCAGGGCAAGGAGGCCCGCTCGTGGGCCTGGCGCGCGCTCCGCCACAACCCGAAGCAGGTCAAGGCGGCGCTCGCGATCGCCATCTCGTGGAAGCTCGTGACCCCGCAGGCGATCACGAAGGTCGTCCAGAAGCTCGGCCGGGGGATCTGACGCCATGAAGATCCTCATCGCCTGTTCCTCCGGCGGGCATCTCACCCAGGCGCTGGCGCTGCGGGACTGGTGGGGCGAGCACGAGCGGTGCTGGGCCACGTTCCCGGTGGAGGATGCGCGCTCGCGCCTCGCCGACGAGAAGGTGTACGAGATCCACTACCCGACCGTGCGGAACGTGCCGAATCTGCTGCGCAACTTCGGTCTCGCCCGACGCGTGCTGGCCGAGGAGCGGCCCGACATCGTGTTCTCGACCGGCGCGGCCATCGCCCTGCCGTTCTTCACCCAGGCGCGGTTCTTCGGGGCGCGGACGGTGTACCTGGAGCCCGTCGATCGCATCACCTCACCCGGCCTCAGCGGGCGACTCGTCTACCCGTTCGCGGACGAGTTCCTCGTGCAGTGGGAGCGGATGCGCCGGTTCTACCCCGGGTCGCGCAACGTGGGGGTCGTGCTGTGAGCGCGCCGCTGGTCGTCGTGTCCGCCGGCACGTACCACCTGCCCTTCGACCGGCTCTCGCAGTGGGTGGAGGAGTGGCTGCACCGGAACCCCGGCGTGCGCCTCGTGATGCAGCACGGCCCGTCCGCTCCGGTCGACGGCGCCGAGAACGTCGAGATCCTGCCCTACACCGAACTCCTGACGCTGTGCCGGGAGGCCGACGCGGTCGTGCTCCAGGGCGGCGCCGGCGGCGTGATGGACATGCGTGCCCTCGGCATCGTGCCGATCGTCGTGCCGCGCGTGCCCGGAGACGGCGAGGTGGTCGACGATCACCAGCTCGTGTTCAGCGCGGAGATGGCCGAGCTCGGGATCATCCGGCGCGCCCTGTCCTCCGCTGAACTCGCCGCCCAGCTCGACCGCGCGCTCTCCGGCGGCGCGGAAGCCCCCGGGACGATCGCCACGCCGGGGGCGGACACCGTGCGCGCCCTGCTCGAGCAGCCGGTCCGCCGCGCGCCGTGGTTCGCCTTCGTCCCGCGCGTGTTCCGCAGCGGGGCTGCGATCATCGCGACCAAGCTGCGGCGCTGACGCTCGGGCGCCGGACTCCCGTCAGGCCCAGCGGCCGAGGAACGGGATCCGGCGCCACAGCGTCTCGATGTGCAGGGCGTGCCGGAACAGCCAGAGCACGGCGGCGTACACCGCGCACAGCACGACACCGGCCACCAGCAGCACGAGCAGACTCGACCCCGCGAACCACGTGAACAGGAGTCCGCCCCCGCCGAAGATCAAGACGGGCGGCAGCATCGGCACGAGCAGCTTCGAGGGCTGCAGGTCCACATGCATCAGGCGGTGCACCTGGACGGCGGCGATGAGGTTGTCGGCCAGCATCACGATGACCCAGGTGATCGCGGCACCCCAGACCCCCAGGAGCGGCACGAGGGCGAGGTTGCCTCCGATGCTCACAGCCAGCGCGATCGCCTTGTTGTACATCTGCCACGTGCTCTTCCCGCCCTGCAGGAGGATGCTCTGCAGCATGCCGCACGCGGTCTGGAACATCATCGCCAGAGCCAGCAGCACCATGGGACCCCAGCCGGAGCGGAACTCCGAGCCGAAGATGCCGAGGACCGCGGGGCCCATCGAGATGAGCAGCATGTAGAACGGCCAGTTCATCAGGATCATCGCCCGCACGACCTTGGTGTGCAGCCGTGTGGACTCGGCGTAGTTCTCGCGGGCAAGGAGAGCGGAGATCGTCGGGGACACCGCCACGCGCATCGCCTTGTCGACCACGCCGCCCGCGCGCACGGCACGGGTGATGACCGCGTACACGCCCGCGGCGGAGGGCGAGGCGAGGGCGGCGATGATGAGCACGTCCGACCACTCGAGCGCGGTCTCCAGGCCAGAGCTCACCGTGCGCGGGGCGTTGAACCGCCAGAACTCGCCCATCGTGGGTCGCGTGCCCGGCGCGCTCTCCCGGCGACGGCGGAAGTCGCGCACGAACGGCGCCGCGATCACCACGAGCGTCACGACCAGCCAGAACGGCTGCGGCAGCAGCCACGCCTCGAACGCTCCCCACGCGCCGACCCCGGCGACCGAGACCGCGAGCAGCACGGTCAGCAGTCGGCTGGCCGGGAGCAGGATGCTCTGCAGCAGCGTGAAGGCAGTGACGCCCCGAAGCATGCGCGCCGCGATCTGCAGGACGCCGATCAGGGCGCCCACCACGACATACGGCACCATCGCACGCATCAGATCGGCCATCGCCGCTGCGTCGCGCGGCGCGGCCAGCCACTCTCCGAGCGCATCCGCCAGCAGCCAGATCGCGAGCGACACGAGACCGGAAACCACCGCGACCGGGCCGACCGCGAACATCACGATGCGCCACTCCGCCCCGGCGCGGTGGAAGGCGCGCTGCTCGGCGATGAAGCGGACGATGCCGCTGTTGGTCCCGAGCCGGAGCACCTGGGTGAGGATCGTGAAGATCCCCATGGCCTGGAAGAACAGACCGGTCCCGTCGGCACCGAGGGTGTTACCGACGATCGCGGTGAGCAGCAGGGCGGCGAGGGCGGCGAAAGCGGAGCCGAACAGGCTGATCAGACCACTCTTCGCCAGCCCCTCACTCTTCATTCGCCGCCTTCGCGAACGGCGTCGGCTGTGGTGTCCAGTACGAGGACTTGCCGAGATACTTCTCCCGCAGCAGCACCGCGAGGGCGATGCCGACGAACACCAGCTGCCTGTCCAGGCCGTAGAAGATCGACAGGCCGACCGCCACGACCACGCTGGCGTGGATCCACACCGCCGACAGGTTCGGGGCGTCGAACGTGCGCACCGCGCCCATCACGATCATGCCGAGGAACAGGACGAGGCCGACCAGCCCGAAGCAGAACATGGCGTTCCAGATCGCGCCCTGCGTGCCGACGTAGATCTCGCTCCAGGTGCTGGGCCGGGGAGCGCCCCAGCCGATGACCGGCGATTGCAGCGTCCGCTCCCAGGTCTCCGCGTAGAGGTTGCCGCGTCCCTCGGTCGTGTCGACCGTCTCCTGGCGGGCCACGATGCCGTCGAGGAACCCGGAGAGGAAGAGGATGACGGCCGCGGCGATACCCAGCACCGTGACCCAGAAGAAGGCGAGGAAGCGTCCGCGGATCAGCAGGCAGAACAGGACGTAGACGATCGCGCCCGCGATGCCGAGGAACAGGCCGCGGTTCGTGGTCGCGATCGCCGGCGGGATCGCGGCGACGAGGGCGATCACCAGGAACCACATGGCGCGCGCGGTGCGGTGGCCGATCGCCGTGCCGATCGCGATGGGGGTGAGCACCGCCATCGCCGCTCCCCAGCCGTTCGTGTACGAGAACGGTGCCGACGGGCGGACGAACGGCTCGGCAGCTCCCCACGGCGTCTGGATCTCGGCGAGGGTCGGGAACACGAGCTCCGACACGTAGTCGTTGCTCGAGATCGCGTCCGGCAGCAGCCGACCGATCGTCATGGTCAGCTGCACCTCGGGGAACAGCATCCCCAGGTAGCCACCTACGATGACGAACAGCCAGATGAAGGTCAGCCCGTTGAAGATGCGCTTGGGCGTGAGCGAGCTGCGCGCGTTGACGATGTAGACCATGATGATCGCCAGCGCGAGGAACTGGCTGATGCGTACGCCGAGGCCGACGCCGCGACCGAGCTGATCGATCATGAGCGCCGACGGGATCATCCACAGCACGAACCCGATCCACGGCAGGATGCCGGGGACGATGAGGATGCGCCGCCGCATGATCAGCAGCGCCACCATGGGCACCGCCATGATCACCGACGCGAAGGGCAGCATCCCGAGGAGCCAGAACAGCGGGTAGCCCCACAGCACGGTCAGCACCGGCCAGGCCGGCAGCGATCTCGGCTCGACCTCCAGGCTGGGGTCTTGACCGGTCGCTGCGATCAGCGAACGGCTCGGTGAAGAGATGAGTGCCATGCGGATGCGTCCAGGTTCAGAGTGCGGTCAGCTGCGTGTACTTGCGGCGGAGCGAGCCGGCGAAGATCAGCACGTGCCAGACGAACAGTGCGGTGTAGAGCACCGCGAACGCGAACGGCAGTCCGATGAACGCCAGGACGACATACGTCGTGGAGGGATCCTGAGGCTGCTTGACGAACGACTCCAGGATGCCACGGCGTCCGTCGTCCGGGGAAGGGGGAGTCTTGGGGAGGAGCTTCTCGGCGAGGAGCTGGGAGAGGAACCAGCCGGACACGAGCACCGAGAACAGGCCGGCGACCAGCACCAACCACGGCCACGCGTCCGTGCGGAGCAGGTGCACCGCGACGGCGATGTGCACGAGCGGGGCCCGCACACCGTCGACCACATGATCGAGCCATTCGCCGGCGGGGCCGCCGCGCTTCTGGATGCGCGCGAGCTGGCCGTCGGCGGAGTCCAGGATGTACCCGATCAGGAGGAGAACGGCCGCGAGCGGCCCCGCCCACCACGCGGTGACGCCGGCCAGCACGACGACGGCCGCGAGGCCGAACAACGCGCTGACCGCCGTGACCCCGTTGGGGCTGGCGCCCCAGGTGGCGGCGACCACGGCGGCCCTGCCGCCGAGCGGTCGATTGATCCAGCGCAGGTACGCGGGAACGCCCGCCCCCGCTTTCTGTGCGGAGGCGAGCGCTCGACGCGCGTCTGCGTAGGAGATTTTCGTCATTTACGAGGCATGTCCAATGCGAGATCGAAGCTCAGGTCGGGAGTTCCGCGATAGTTGGCGTGCACAGACGCCGCGATCACGTTCGTCCCTTCCACGAGCAGGTTGGCGGGCACCGCGAAGGTGACCTTGTTGGCCGCAGCCGTGGTCGCCCGCGGTGCCGCCGTGGCATACGAATTCTGCGTCAGGGTCCCCGCCCCGAGGTTCGCCCGCCCGAGCTCCACCCCGTTGAGGTATACCACGACACCGTCGTCCGCCGTAACCGTGACCGTGCCGTTCGCGACGCTCGCGGCGTCCGTCACCGTGACGGAGTGCCGGAACTGCGCGCTGAGCGGCTTGGTTGCGAGGTTCGTCGGGTCGATGTTCGTCGCCGCCGTCGCGACCCCGCGGGCGAGGACGGCCGAGCCGCTCGCCCACGAGGAGGCGTCGAACGCCACCGCGTTCCAGTCCGCCGGCAGCGGATCGGCCGAGTAGCGCCACGACCAGGCCGAACCGCTCGGCACGCTGACCGGCAGCTCGTTGTCCGACGGCGGAGTCGCCGTCGTCACCTGGACCGTCGCGGGAGTCGAGGCGAGACCGCCGATCCCGACCGCGACCACGCTGTAGTCGTACGCCGTGGCGGCGGTCAGGCCGCTCTCGGTGAACGTCGTCGTCGCGGCGTCCGTCGTGCCGACCTGCTGGCCGCCCCGGCTGATCACATAGGACTGCGGGGTGGTGCCGCTCGCGGGAGCGGTCCAGGTGAGCGTGGCGGAATCGAGAGTGGTGGTCCCCGAGAGACCCGTGACCGGGTTCGGAGCCGCCGGCGCCTGGCCGCGCTCCGCCGTGAAGGCGAGGTCGAAGCTCAGGTCCGGAGTGGTGCGGTAGTTCGCGTGGACCGAGGCGGCCAGCACGTTCGTCCCGTCCACGAGCACGCCCTGCGGCACCTCGAACACGACCCGGTTCGCGGCGGCGGTCGTGTGCGACACGACGCCGTTCGCGTAGGAGTTCTGCGTGAGGGTGCCCGCGGGCATCCGCACCCGTCCGAGCTCGACGCCGTTGAGGTACAGCACCACGCCGTCGTTCGCGATGACCGAGATGCTGCCGTTCACGACGCTCAGCGCGTTCGTGACCTGGAACTCGTTGCGGAACTGCGCGCTCAGCGGCTTCGTCGCGAGGTTCGTCGGGTCGATGTTCGTCGTCGCCGACGAGACGCCCCGGCCGAAGAGCCCCTGTCCGGTGTTCCACGACGCGTCGTCGAACGCGAGCGTGTTCCAGTCGGACGGCAGCGCGTCGGACGAGTACCGCCACGACCAGCTCGCGCCGTTCTCGATGAACGTGAGGGCGCTCTCGGGTGCGGGCTGGGCGACGTAGGCCGCCGTGCTCGCGGAACGGTTGCCCGCGGCGTCGCGTGCCCGGACGAAGTAGTTCGTCGGGGTCTCCGTGATCGGCACGGTGTAGGTGGCCGACGTCGTCGACGCGATCACCCGGTTGTCGCGCAGCACCTCGTAGGTCACGCCTCCGGTGTCGGTCGAGGCCGCCCAGGTGAGCGTCGCCTCGGTGCCGCCGTTGCCGGGGGTCGCCGTGATCGCACCCGGCGTCGTGGGAGCGGTGGTGTCGCGCGGGGCGAAGCGGATGTACCCGCCCGACCACTGGTTGACCTCGCCCGCCCTGACCGAGCGGCTGAAGTCGCCGCCCGCCCACAGCACGCCGGTGCTGTCGAAGAACGTGCCCCAGGCGCCGTAGCCGGCGCGAGCCTGCACGACGGGCGACCACGCGGCCACGAACTTGCCGGTCTGCGCGTCCCACGCACCCATCAGGTTCATCTTGTCGGCCTGCGTCCAGCCGGTGCCCACGTCACTCCACGAGTACGCGTCCTGGTAGACCCAGTGGCCGCAGTGGCAGCCGCCGATCACGAGGTTCGCGTTGTGCTCGACCGTCTGGAAGTCGCCACCGTTCTTCGTGATCGACCCGCCGACGCGCTCGAACGTGTTCCGGTCGTAGGCGAAGAGCGAGTGCTCCGAGCCGCCGAGCCACACCTTCCCACCGGCCTCGGTCACGCCGAGCTGCCAGATGTTGCCGGAGTAGGAGCCGTCCGCGTTGAGCGTGGCCTTGCTGAACTTCGGCACCCACAGCGGGTCGACCAGCGGGGCGCCCGCGGCGGTCTGGATGGCGGCCGCGCTCGGGGTGGACGTGGTCTGCTTCATCTTGAAGTAGCCGGAGAAGTAGGTGCGGTCGCCCTGGTCGGAGGCGTCGACGGCGATCGAGCTGCCGTTGAGGAACGCGTTCCAGTTGGTGTCGGGACGACCCGTCGTCAGGTTGATGCGACCGCCGTTCCAGGTGCTCGCGCTGATGGTGGAGCCGACCGCGGTGAGGTGCGTCATGGCACCGGCGACGTAGAGGAAGTCGCCCTGCACGTCGAGGTCGCGCACGTAGGGCACGCTGCCGGTCGCCCGGTGCTCCGCGTTGACCTGCCAGCCCGAGAGCTGCCCGGTCGTGGGGTCGAGGATCGCGATGCCCGCCTGCGGGGTGCCGTTGACCGTGGAGAACTGTCCACCGATCGCGACGCGCCCGTCGGGCAGACCGGCGATGGCCTTGACCTGACCGTTGAGCTGCGGACGGAACGTGGAGACCCACTCGCCCGTGTTCACGTCGAAGGCCGCGAGGTACGGCTGCTCGACCTGACCGGTGCCGCCCTCGTTGCGCTGCACGTAGCGGAAGTTGCCGCCGACGAAGACCTTGCCGGCGACCTCGCCGAACTCGGCCACCTCGGTGTTGAGCTCGCCGCTGCTGCCGTTGGCGAAGCCGGAGACACCCCAGACGGTGGTCATGGCGTTGCTCTCCGGGATGGCCGCGACCGTGGAGGCGGGCGTGCCCGAGGCGGGCACGGCGCCGAAGTCGAGATTCGCGAGCTTCAGCTGCGGCCGCAGGAAGACCTGCGTGAACGGCCGCGCGTAGCCCTGGCCCG
The DNA here is from genome assembly GCF_004794315.1 of Microbacterium sp. PF5. Classification (NCBI taxonomy): domain Bacteria; kingdom Bacillati; phylum Actinomycetota; class Actinomycetes; order Micrococcales; family Microbacteriaceae; genus Microbacterium; species Microbacterium sp. PF5. The sequence goes on from NZ_SSDQ01000054.1 coordinate 45,744, forward strand.
ACGGGGCCCACAGGTACGAGGTGGCCGCGGTGCTGCCGCCGATGCTCGAGCCGAACGCCCAGCCGTTGATGTAGTTGTGCGACGCCTGCTCATTGAACACGACGCGGCGCAGCTGGTTGTTGTTGCCGAAGTTGTTGGTCTGGCCGCCGGTGCCGGTCGAGCCGTCGAAGTTGTAGTTCTTCACGCGGTGCTCGGCGCCGAAGGTCCACACCCAGCGATCGCGCTGCGTGAACGTGAACCGGCCCTCCTGCCACGTGGTGCCGGCCGTGTTGGTGGCGCGGCGCAGGCGGATGCCGTCGGCCAGCGCGTCGACGCGGCCGTTGTTCAGGAGTCCGTCGACCGTCGCCGCCGGCAGCTGTGCCGGCTGGAACGCGTCGGTGCCGGTCGGGGTGTTGCGGATCTGGGCTGCGGTGCGCAAACCGTTGTACCCCTCCTTCCAGCCTTCGCGGCCTCGGCCGATGAGCACCCAGCCGCCGCCGGACGTGGTCTGGTCGCAGTAGAACTGCTCCGGCGCGACGAGCGCCGGGGTGACCAGCCAGTACACGCCGTCGGTGGACTGCGGGTAGTTCTGCTTGATCTCCCAGCACGACGCGGCGGCGGTCTCCTGAGAGAGGCCGTCCGGCAGTGCCGGGGGTGCGGCGTTCGCCGCGAGCGGGGTGAGCAGTGAGCCCACCAGGACGGCCGCGGCGATCATGGCGCCAGCGGCTGCGCGGGTCGCCTTCACTCTCCGCGCGGGTGCTGCAGTGTTCATGGAGTCCTTCTTCGGGTGTGAGGCTCGCCTGGAGCGACTCGGGGGTGAGTCGCTCCAGGTGCGGGTGAGCCACGTTCGGGTGTTCGAGAGATCGGCGATCCCCCGGGGGGTGTGGGGGAGGTCAGGCTGCGGGGCAGTCCTGAACGTCGGGGATCTCGTGCGACGAGATCTTCCAGGTGTCGTCCTCGAAGACGGCTCCGTAGATGTGGGCCACGGGGTGGCCGGGGTTGTACAGCGAGTCCTTGAGCGAGTTGCCCGCCGCGTCCTTCACGTCGATGTCGGACACGTCGACGCACACCTTGAGGGTGATGGTCGCGGGGGAGGACGCCAGGTCCACCGCCGTCGGGGTGACGCTCGTGACGACCGCCTTGCCCGTCTGCGTGTAGCCCAGGTCCATCTGCTCCCGTGCGTGGGACTGCACCTCGCCGAGCACCCAGCCGGTCGCGACCGCGTCGACGCCGACCGCCGAGCCGTCGCCGCGCTGGCTGACCTCGTCGAGGGCGGCGACCACGGCGTCGGCGGCCGCGGTCGCCCGCTTGACCTCGGCGTCCTGGTCATCGCTCATCGGGCCGTCGACCACCTTCGGGACGGACTTCAGCGGATCTTCGGATGCCGCCTTGTCCTCGTCGCCGTCGTCGACGGGCTTGTGGGTGGACGAGGCCGACGGCGCTCCGCCGTTGTTCGTCACGAGGGCGACGCCAACCCCTGCGGCGCCCAGCGCGAGCAGTGCCACGGCACCGATCGCGATCCATCGTCTGCGGTGCGTCGCGGGCGCCTTCTCGCCCTCGATCACCTGTCCTTCGTCATCCATCAGTAAGCCCCCTTCGGCTGGATCATCACCTTCGCGGTCCGCCACATGATTTGCAGATCATTCATGACCGACCAGTTCTCGACGTACCGCAGGTCGAGGCGCACGCTCTCGTCCCACGACAGGTCGCTGCGCCCGGACACCTGCCACAGGCCCGTGATGCCGGGCTTGATGTACAGGCGGCGGAACACGGTGCCGTCGTACGCCGTGACCTCGCTGGGAAGCGGCGGACGAGGCCCGACGACACTCATGTCGCCGGTGAGGACGTTCCAGAACTGCGGCAGCTCGTCGAGCGACAGCTTGCGCAGCACCTTTCCCACGCGGGTGACGCGGGGGTCGTCCTTCATCTTGAACAGAAGACCGGCGCCGTCGTTCTGCGCCTTGAGGGCGGCGAGCTGCTGCTCGGCGTCGGTCTTCATCGAGCGGAACTTCACCATCTTGAAGCGGCGGCCGTCGCGGCCGACGCGCTCCTGGAAGAAGAACGCGGGTCCGGGCGAGTCGAGCTTGATGAGCGCCATCAGCACCGGGGTGAGGAGGGCGATCGGGATCAGCGCGACCGTCGCGACGAAGATGTCGAGCGCCCGCTTGAGCACGTGCACCCCGCCCTCGTACGTCGGGATCTTCACCTGGATCAGCGGCAGGCCGTCGACCTGACGCAGCGAGATGCGAGGACCGGCGACGTCGGTCAGTCGGCTCGAGAGCACGAGCTCGGCGGCGGTGCCCTCGAGCTGCCAGCTGAGCTGCTTGACGAAGTCGGGGTCCCCATCGGGACGGCTCGCCACGATGATCGTGTCCGCCCCGAGCTGGGCTGCCGCGGCGGCGACGCTGTCGAGATCGCCGACGACCGGGTAGATGCTCTCCCCGATCGCGAACGCGCCGGCCTTGCGATCCACCAGCGTCGTCCCCACGACGTGGTAGCCGTTCTCTGCGCCCTTCTGCAGAGACGTGATCACATACTCGACGTCTTCGGTCGCGCCGACCACCAGGGTGCGCGACGCGTACTGGCCCCGGATCCGGCGGCGCTGCAGCCACCGTCTCCAGGCCCAGCGCGCGCCGAGCAGCCCGAACGTCCCGACAGGGAGCGCGACGAGGAACAGCGGCTGCAGTCCCTCCCACGCCAGCAGGACGCCCGCGATAGCGGTGATGCCGAATGCCAGGCCGCTGGCGTGTGCCACGCGGCGGTATTCCGTGGCCCCGGAACCGAAGATGGCGGCGTCGCGGGTGTTGAGCGCCGACAGCATCAGATACCAGGCGAGGCCGAGCAGAGCAGCGTTGCGCCCCGCCTCGATCGCCACGACGCCGGAGGTCAGCTGGACCGCGACCGTCAGAGCGACGGCGATCAGGATGACAGCCGCATCCGTGATCCGCAGCCGCATCCGATAGTGACGTTCCCACTGCCGACGCCGTTCCAGCGTCGCCGAAGCGCGCGGCGTGGTCGCCGGGCGCGTGGACGACGTGGTGGCCCGCGGAGCGGTGGCCGGAACGAATCCCGTGCGAGAGATGCTCAGAGCATCCTCGACGGACGTCATGCCGAGGCCCCTTGAGCCGTGAATGTACGCAGAATTCCCCAGTGCGACATTGATTTCCCCAGTTTGATATCCCCAGACCGTGAACCCCACGTTCACGGCAGTCGTCTGCGTCCCGACCCCTCGGGTCCTGCTGGAACTCCGTGATCCCACATCTCGGAGTCGAAGGCGCCGTCCCAACCGGCGGCTTCGTGCAGCAGGCGCTGCAGACCTGGAACACTGTAGCGGACGCGGCCAGGAAACGGAAGACAAATCCGGGGAATGGATGAAACCCCATCGCGGGTGGTGCGCGGTCGGGCGCGGCCCGGGCGCTATCCTGACGCGGTGATGGCGCCCCCACCCTCTCCTCGTTCTCGCCTGCGCACCATGCTGCCCCGTGACCCGGCGCAGCCGCATCGCACCGCGAGCACCCTCGAGCTGTTCTTCGACCTGGTGTTCGTCGTGGCCGTGAGCATCGCCTCGTCGCAGCTGCACCACGCTCTCTCCCACGGGGACTTCGTCCACGGCATCACGTCGTACGCGATGGTGTTCTTCGCGATCTGGTGGGCGTGGATGAACTTCACGTGGTTCGCCACCTCGTTCGACACGGACGACTGGCTCTACCGCGTGACGACGTTCGTGCAGATGGGCGGGGTGCTCATCCTCGCGGCCGGTGTGCCGCGGGCCTTCGACGAGGGCAACTTCACCGTGCCGGTCATCGGGTACGTCGTGATGCGCGTGGCCATGGTCGCGCAGTGGCTCAGGGCCTCACGGTCGGCCGGTGCGCTGCGCTCCGCCACCCGCCGGTACGCGGCGGGCATCGCCGGGGTGCAGGTGCTCTGGGTGCTGTTCCTCCTGATCCCGACGGGGCCCGCCCAGCTCGTGGCGTTCGTGGTGTTCGCCCTCATCGAGATCTCCGTTCCGGTGTTCGCCGAATACCGCCGGCAGACCCCGTGGCACCGGCACCACATCACAGAGCGCTACGGGCTGTTCACTCTCATCGTGCTGGGGGAGAGCCTGCTCGCCTCGGCGAACGCGATCATCGACGCGCTCGACGAGGTCGAGGCGCTCGGGCCGCTGATCGCGATCTCGGTGCTCACGCTGGTGGTCACCGCCTCGCTCTGGTGGATCTACTTCTGGCCGCCGCATCACCGCGCGATCACCTCGTTCCGCCGGTCGCTGCGGTACGGCTACACGCACTACTTCGTGTTCGCGGCGGCCGCCGCCTTCTCGGCAGGCATCGAGGTGGAGCTGGACGTGCTCACCGGTGAGAGCCACCTGTCGAGCATGGCCGCTTCGTTCACCGTGACCGTCCCCATCGCGGTGTTCCTCCTCGGCGTCTGGTGGATCGCGATCAAGGAGAACGCCGACCGTGTGGTCAACACGGTGGTGCCGACCGGAGCGGCACTCGTGCTGTTGGATCCGGTGCTGCCGGTCCCGGTGACGCTCACCGCCCTGATCCTGGCAGCCGTCGTGGTCGTGCTCGTGCTCCGACCGCCGGTCACGCGCGAGGCCGAGGCGCCGGTGGGGACGTAGGCGCCGCGCCGCTCAGACGCAGGCGGCGAACAGGGCGAGGCACTCCTGACGCAGTCGCGAGATCGCCTCCGTGTCGCCGCGCAGATGGCGGATGAGGGCGTTCTGGAGCATGCCGTCGGTCAGGGCGTACGCCAGGGTGGCGTCGAAGCGACACGGTTTCCCGGCGAGTTCCGCGTAGCGCGCGAGCACCTCGCCGATCGCCTCCTGCAGCATCTGCTCGATCTGCTCGATCGTGTCGCCGAAGCCGGACTCGAACAGTGCCTGATTGCGCAGGTCGTACCAGAGGCGGTGCAGCGACGCGTCGTCCTTCAGGCTCCTGGCCATCTCGTCGGCCACGCGCCCGGCGAGCTCGTCGGGGGTGGTCGCCGTCTCGATGATGGCGGCGTAGCGCTCGGCCGGCTGGCCGCGCGAGATGCGGACGGCCTCCGCGATGAGGTCGTTCTTGTCGGTGAAGTAGTAGTGCAGCGAGCCGTGGGAGAGCTCGGAGTGCTGGGCGATCTCGCGCAGCCCCGTGCGGGCGAACCCGCGTTCGGCGATCGCCTCCAGCGCGGCCTCCGCCAGGCTCCGTCGACGGAGGGCGAACTTGTCGGTCCCGGCGCGCTCGGCCCTCTTGATCGCTGTGTTCATCGTCTCGTCTCGACTCCGTCCCTGCGTTCGGTATCGGTCATGCTAGTGGGCACCGTCACGGATTTGAACAGTCGTCAAGTAAAAACTGGACACTCATCCAAGAAAAACTTGACACTTGACCAATCCCGTGATGCACTGGATGGATCGCGATCGTGAGCGTCCCCAGCGCCCGATCGTCGACCACGCCGCGCGCGCGATTCCCCGTCGCCCCGGCAACCGCTGCCTGACGAACTCTCGCTCGGCAGCGTGCGCGGCGGAGCGATGTCCCCACCTCCTCCGTCGCGCCCCCGAACCCGTCGTCACGGCATCTCTGCTAGACTGACGATGCAACGTGTGCGTTTCGCCCCTCTCGGCCGCCGCGTCGCCACTGATCAGGGCCCATCCACGGTTCGCGCACATCGACGCGCGCGACGCCGCCTTCGATCTCCTCACTTGCGGACCGCCCTGCGTGCCCGCCACATAGCAATGAGCATCACCATGAGCACCACCACCGTCCCTCCGTCCGACCCCCTCACCTGGAAGCAGGCCGACATCGACGTGCACGTCGCCACCCGCGGCGGCGAGTTCGCCGGCTTCGTCGAGTTCGACGGCGCCGCACATGTGCTGCGCGACGAGCGCGGTACCGACCTCGGTACCTACGCCTCGCTCGACGACGCCTGCGACGCACTCGACGCTGCGACCCGGCCCGCACCGCGCTCCGGGCTCCGGTCCGTGCCGCGCTCCGGACGCCGCCGCGTACGCCGGGCCAGGGCCTGACCACACCGACGACACGACGAAGGCGCGAGCAGAGAGCTGCTCGCGCCTTCGTCGTGTCCGGCTCTACCGCTTGCTGTCGTCGGTCTCCACCACGTCGATCGTGATCTTCTCGAGCGGGCTGTCGTCGTCGAGCTCGTCGTCCAGCACCTCGTCGCCCAGGAACGTCTCCACGACCGTCTCGGTGGCCTCCGAACCCGACTCGTCCTCGTCGTCGATCGTGGCCTCGGCGACCGCGATCGACGAGGGCAGCGCATCGTCGCTGAAGATGCCGTCGGGGCGGATGAGCTCGCGCACCTCGGCCATGAAGCTCGACAGCTGCTGCTGCTGCCAGCGCAGCTGCCGCGTGCGGTCCTCGGCGTCGTGCAGCACCGCGGTCGTGTGACCGGTGACCGCATCGACGATCTTCTGCGACTTCACCCTGGCGCGGTCGAGGATCTCCCTCGCGCGCACCTGCGCGTCCGCCTCGATCGCCTGCGCCTGCGACCGCATGAGCCGCTCGTAGTCGTCCGCCTTCGCGGAGATCCGCTGCGCGTGCTCCAGGGAAGCGGTGACCTGCTCGTTGGCATCGGTCGTGATGCGCTCCGCGTGCGCGACGGCCTGGTTGTGCAGCACCAGGAACTCCTGCTGCGCGTCGTCCTGGCGACGGGTCAGCGTCTCCTCGAACTCGAGCACGCGGGCGTTCATCTCGCGCACCTCGCGCTCCGCATCCGCCCGCAGCTGCGTGGTCTCCCTCGTGACGAGCGAACGCAGCGCCGCCGCGCCCTTCTCGGCCTCCGTGCGGATCGCGGTGGCCTCCTGCGACGCCTGGTTCACCTTCTCGGCGGCGTGCGACGCCTCCCGCTCGATGCGCGCCTCGTGAGCCGTGTACTCGGTCTCCATCTTCAGGCGCACCTGGTCGGCGTCCCGCTGGGCCTGCGAAGTGATGCGATCGGCGTCGGCCTCGGCCTCGGCGCGCTGCGCAGCGACCTCTTCGCGCGCCGCCGCCATGAGCCGGTCGGCCTGCACGGCGGCGTTCTGGATCAGCACGTTCGCCTGCTCCTCCGCGACGCGCAGGATCGCCTCGAACTGCTGACGAGACGGCGCCTCCTCTCCATCGGGCTGCGGGGTGTCGACGAGCTCGGAGGTCAGCGTGGCGACCTGCTGCTCGGCGTCGGCGGCCTTGGCGTTCGCGGCGGCGAGCTCGCTCTCCAGCGCCTCGCGCGCCTCACGCTCCTCCGCGCGGATGGCCTCGACCGACTCGGTCTCCCTGGTCTGCGTCTCGGCGAGCTGGTCGGACAGCTGCTGCACCTGCGCCCGCAGGGAGGCGAGCGCCGCGTCGACCTCGCCCTTGTCGTAGCCGCGGAAGCCGATCGTGAACGCGGTATTCGACGCCGACGACGACTGCTGGTCGCGCGGTGCCGTCTCGATCAGCTGGTCGAAGAAGTCCGGCGACCGCTCGTCGCGGGAGCCGTCCGGGGAGTCGCTCATGGTTGGGCCTTTCTGGCGTGTCCGGACGCGGAGCGGGGGCTCCGACCGCCGAACGGGATCGCACGCACGGACGAGGAGGCCGCCCGGCGCACGTCGCGACCGTGTCCTCAGCGGACGCTGTGCCGGGCGCGACGCGGTCCTAGCCTAGTTGCGCCGGCTGTGGATCGTGAGCCCCTCTTCACACCGGGGAGGGCGGTGCCGACGGACGGTTCATCCGGAGCGCGACCAGCGGGCATTGCGATCGTCGAGCAGCGCGCCACGGACGTACGAGACCGGCGGCCCGTCGGACACCGTGATGCCCCGCGCCCCCGCCGCCGCCGCGACGCGGGAGCGCAGCTCGGTCCACAGCGCCGTGGTCTGCGGGAACCCCATGTACTCGCGGAAGGTCTCGACGCGCAGCACCGCGCCCATCGGGTCGGCGGTCACGCGCACGACGGTGTCGTCGGGGTCGACGAAGCGGATGCCGATGGCGCCGTCTTCCAGCGGGAGGAAGTCCTTGCCGGCGGCCGCTGCCATCGTCAGGAGCTCACGTGCCTCCGGGGCGGGCGCGTGGATCCGCAGCGTGCGACCGAACTCGGCGAGGGCCTTGTCGAGCTGGTCTCGCGCGAAGCGGTCGCCCGCGCGGCGTCCTGCGGCCGCGGTGCTGCGGTTCAGCCACGGGCGCAGGAAGGCGGCCCCGACGATGATCGCCAGGATGAGCAGTCCGAAGAGAAGGAGAGCGGGAACCACGACTGATCCGTGTGGGCGGAACGGCGGTCCGTTCAGCGGGGTGCGGTGAGCGCGTCCAGCACGAGCTCACCGGAGGAGTTGAGCGCCTGCATGATCTCCTGCACGCGGTGCGGGTCGATGCGGGGCGGCTCCGCCGCGTCGAAGCCGAACTGGAGCGGGATGGCCGGGTGGATCCAGATCGTCGCGCGCTTGTCCACCCCGGCTGCGACGGGCAGCCAGGTCATCATGAAGCTCTCCTGTCGACGGAGCTTCGTGGAGATCACGATTTTCAGGTGCGCCAGGGTCTCATCCTCGATGAGAATCGGGTCGGAATGACCGTCGTAGCGGAGTCTGCCCATAGTGCTGACCGTACACCGCTCCGAGGCCCTCTGCCTCTCATCCCTGATCGGCGCAACCCCCTTCGGTGCGAGGAACCGGAGGCCTATTGTCGCCGGACAGGCGGGCCTCGGAAACGCGCAGACGGGACAGGTGACGGCAGTGACACATGAGGCGAAGAGGACGGCGCGCGTGCGGATCGTCGTGAACGATGTCGGCTTCGTGCTCGCACCCGGTGAGTCGGCGGACGGGATGAAGCAGGAGATCGATGCCGCGGTCCGGGCGGGAGGCGGGTTCGTCGCCTTCACCGTGGCGGACGGGTCGCGGGTGAACGTGCTCGTCTCCCCGATGAGTCACGTCGTGATCTCGGTCGAACCGCACGACGCCGAACCCGATGAGCCTCCGGTCGCGATCTTCCCCCGAGGCGACTTCTTCGACCACGAGCTGCTCTGACGCGGACAGCGCCGGAACCCGCCCCGACCGATCCGTCGCCCGCGGGGTGGCGTTGACGGGTATCGCGCTCCGCGCTTGGTACGGTGACCGCGGTGGACATGATGTCCCTGGGGCCGCTGAGCAAGAGAGAACGTCACGATGAAGCGCACGTCCCGCTTGCGCCTTGGCCGCATCGGGATCGTCGCCGTGCTCGCGGTGATGCTCGGCACCCTGGCTCCCGCGTTCACCACGGGCGACCCGGCCGCGGCCGCCGCGCCCGACGGCTACATGGTCTACCCGGCGTCGGGCAACATCCAGTCCAAGGTCGGTGACGGCTGTCTGGGCAACTACCGCGCCCACGACGGCATCGACATCTCACGCAACGGCGGCACCCCGATCCTGGCGGCCTACGACGGCGTCGTCCGCACGCGCACGTCGAACGGCGGATACGGCAACTACACCGACATCGAGCACGCGGGCGGCTACGTCACCCGCTACGCCCACATGGCCAGCACCGCGTGGTACCCGCCGGGCACCCGCGTGCTGCGGGGCCAGCAGATCGGCGTGGTCGGCAACACCGGCAACTCCGCCGCCTACCACCTGCACTTCGAGGTCTGGCTGAACGGCCGCGTCTACTCGCAGATCAACAACGGTTTCACGTGCCTGTCGAACGTCACGCGCGGTGCCACCATCCCGCTGTTCTTCCCCGGTCTCGGCACCGGCTCGGGCACCGTCGCCTCCGCGGACTACACGGGCGACGGCAACGCCGACGTGCTCGTGGTCGCCGGCAACGGCGACCTGCGTCTGCGCACCGGCAACGGCCAGGGGTCGTTCGCCGCGGCGACCACGGCCCTCGGACTCTGGGGCGGCAGCCGTCGCCACGTCACCCACGCCGACTTCAACGGCGATACGAAGGCCGACCTGATCGCGGCGAGATCCGACGGCACGCTCGAGTTCTACGCCGGGAACGGTGCGGGAGGATTCGCGGCCGGGACCGCGATCGGGAACGGCTGGTACGGCCTGCTGCACATCGTCTCCGGCGCCGACTTCACCGGCGACGGCAGACAGGACGTGATCGGCGTCGCCCCCAACGGGGCGATGTCGCTGTACGAAGGCAACGGCTCCGGCGGCTTCACCGGGCGCGTGACCACACTCGGCGTCGGGTGGGAGGGCTTCCACTTCATCGTGGGCGGCGACTTCGACAACGACGGCAAGGGCGACCTGATCGCCGCGTCGGACACCGGGACGCTCTACTTCTACCGTGGCGCGAACTACGGCTTCCAGACGGCTCGGGTCGTCGGCGAAGGGTGGATCGAGTTCACGGCGCTCACGGGCGGGGTCGACTACAACGGCGACCGCCGGGCGGACCTCCTCGGACGCACCCCTGCGGGCGAGGTCTACCTGTACAGCGGTCTCGGCGACGGGACCTTCGGGACCAAGACGCTCGTGGGCTCCGACTGGGGCGGACACCTCACGATCGAGTAGGGTCTGGTGCCGCGTATCGTGGGCGCATGGCGGCTTCCACGTTCGACGAGATCGTCGCGGACCTGTACGCGGCGTCGCCGGGCGACTTCGTGGCGGCGCGCACCGCTCGTGCGAAGGACACCGCGGATGCCGCCACCGCCGCGGCCGTGCGAGAGCTGCGCAAGCCCTCGGTCGCGGCGTGGGTCGTGAACGTGTTCGCTCGGGAGAGGGCGGAGCAGCTGGGGGAGGCGCTGAGCCTGGCCGCCGAGCTGCGGGAGGCGCAGGCGGACCTCGACGCCGCGGCGCTGGCGAAGCTCGGACGTGAGCGGCGCGCCCTCACGCGACGGCTGGCGCAGGCGGCGGGACAGCTCGCGCAGTCGCGCGGGGAACGCGTGACGACGGCGACGCTGGACGCGGTCGAGCAGACGATCTCCGCCGCCTTCTTCGACCCCGACGCGGCGGCGGCGGTGGCGTCGGGGCGACTCCTGCGCGCCCTGGAGCCGAACGCGTCGGGCGACGACGTCCGTGAGGCCGTGGCGGGGGAGGTGCCGACACTCGCGCCCGCCGCGCCGCGCCGCGCGGATGAGCTCTCCGCGCGGCGGGCTCGACGCGAGGCCGAACGGCGCGTGACCGCGGCGGAGAAGGAGCTCGCGGCGGCGGAGCGCGCAGTGGCGAAACAGGACGACGTGCTGCGGACGCTTCGCGCGCGCGCCGAGGAGCTCGACGACGACATCGCCGACCTCGAGGCGCAGCTCGCACAGCTGCGCACGGAGGCCGAGCGCATCGCAGGAGAGCTGCCGGGGGCGGCCGAGCGTCAGGAGGAGGCCGTGGCGTCGCGCGACGAGGCGGCGCGGGATCGCGAGGCGGCGCAGCGGGCACTCGATGCGCTCTGAGCCCGGTCTGCGCGGCACGTGTGCGACGATGGCTGGCATACGGAGAGGCGAGGGGGCACCGTGAAGCGGAGCACGAGGGTCGGCGCTGCGGGCGTGGCCGCGGTGGTCATGGCCACCGTGTTGTCCGGATGCATGGGCGGGGCGGACTTCGCCGTGCTCGAGAAGGAGCCTCAGGCGGCTGACGCCCTGCCGGATGCCGCGGTCGACGACAACGACGGCGTCGTCGCGCCGGACACCGCCCGGTTCGTGGGGAAGGACGGCGACGTGTCGCTGTGGCTCGCACGACCCGCGTCCGGCAGCGGGATCTGCGTGGTCGCGTATGAGAGCGATGACGCGTACGCCACGGGCTGTGCCGACAACGGGACCTGGGTGCGCCTCAGCGGGGAGCTGGGCACGTACGAGGTCGCGCCGGACGGCTCGCCCACCCCCGAGGGGACCGAGCGGCTGTTCGACAACGTGTTCGTTCCGGCGGAGTGAGGGCGAGCGGATTCAGGCGCGTCTGATCGCGAGCCGCCGTCGGTAGGCGGCGGCCTTGGCGCGGTCTCCGCACCCCGCCATCCCGCACCAGCGGCGCGTGCGGCCCCGCGAGGCATCGAGGAACGGCCGCGTGCAGTCCGTGCCATCGCAGAAGCGGAGTCGCGGGTCGGTCAGCGCCACCTGCGCGGCGCGGGCGACGAGGGCCAGCGCCGCCGGGGTGGAGCCGCTGCTGCTCACGCCTCCGGACGTGAGCACGGGTACGGGTGTCGCGTGGGCCGCCGCGGCGTTGACCAGTGCGATCGTGCGGTCGTCGGGCGCTGATCCGGCCGCGGCCTTCCGCAGCGCGATGTACAGCGCTTCGCGGAGTTCGATCGCCCGGGCGAACTCGACCGCAGACACCTTCGGAGGGGTGTCCACCGCGCCGCTGAGGACGAGCCATTCGGCGAGGGAGCCGGGGGTCGGCAGCCACTCGTGCGCGATCGTCTCTCGCGACGCGACGGTCGCGACGAAGTCGAGAGCGAGATTGCCTGCCACGAAAGCGAACTCCACATCACCACCTTGACAGGTGACGATGACGTCCGCAAGGCTGGCCTATCGTCACCCGTTCAGGTGGTGATGACCGTGGAGCGGAGGTGCCGGTGGTCACTCGGAAGCGCGCCGTCGCCGCCTATGCGATCACGGCGACTCTGATCCGAGGCGCCGACGCCGGGGTGGTCGTGGGTGTCGTGCTCCTCGCGACGTCCTCCCCGGAAACCGCACCCGTCGCCGGACTGCTGGCTGCGTGTCTGACCGCTCCGCACCTCGCCGGGCCGCTCGTGGCGCCCGTCCTCGGACGAGCGAAGAGACCCATCGCGCTCCTGGCCGCAGCCTTCGTCCTCTACGCGCTGTTCGTCGCGGTCGCCGCCCTCGCCTTCACCGCAGGGTGGCTCGTCCTCGCTGCCGTCGCGCTGGCGGCGGCGGGGGGCTGCGGACCCCTGTTCACCGGAGGGCTGAGCAGCCAGCTCCCTCGGCTGGTGAACCGCGAGCAGACGACGCAACGCCGCGCACAGGGGCTCGACGCGCTGACCTACGGTGTCGGGGCGGCGTTCGGCCCGCTCATCATCGCGGTCGCGACCGCCGTGCTCACCCCGCTCGCCGGGGTCCTGGGCGCCGCGGCGGCCGCGCTCGTCGGCGCTGCCGTGCTGATGACCCTTCCACCGCTCGGGTCAGCGGCCGGGGGTGCCGGGCGACGCGATGCCGGAGCGAGCGTGCGGCGGAACGTGGCACTCCTGTTCACCTCGGGCCCGCTGCGCCGCGTCACGGTCTGCACCTCCGTCGCGGCCGTCGCCGTCGGCGCGGTCCCGATCCTCGCGGTGGCGACCGTGAGCGTCCACGAGTGGGGTGGACGCGATGCCGCAGCACTGCTCGCTGCGGCCTTCGGAGCCGGCACGCTGGCTGGCTCGCTCGCCGTGACCGTTCGGCCGCTGCGGGGAGCCCCGGAGCACGCGGTGACCTGGGCGGCGTCCGGCGTCAGCGCCGCACTCGCGGTGTGCGCACTCGCTCCATCGCGGGAGGTCGCGGCCATCGGCTTCGCCCTCGTGGGGATCTGCGGTTCGCTGCAGTTCGCGTCGAGCCTGGCCGCGCGCTCCGAGTACTCCCCGCCCGAGGCCCGTGCGCAGGTGTTCATGACGATGGCCGGCCTGAAGGTCGCGTGCTCCTCTGTGGGAGTCGCCGTGGCGGGGACGGCCGTGACGAACGCCCCCCTCGTGGTGCTCGGGGGAGCCGTCGCGACCGTCGCGGTGGCGTTCGGCGCCGCCGTCATCGACCGTCGGGCGTCCCGCCGGCGCGAGAACGCGATCGCGGTCAGCTCGTAGCGCACCCGGGAGCACCGACGCCGAACACCGAAACCGTGAAGGCACGCTCACCGCTTCGGCGAACGGCGCCGGCGCGCCGCGTCAGGAGCGCGGCGGGTTCAGCGGCAGCCACTCCTCGAGCGTCGTCTCGAAGATCTGCGCGCCGTCGAACGGCACCAGCGTGCGCTCCTCGATCTGCGCCCCGTAGTACGGCGCGGTGTCATCACGGACCACGTGGCGCGGGTCGTTGCGGAACGTGAGGCCGCGTCGGATGAACTCGTCCATGCCGAACGCCTCGGGTCCGGCGATCTCGATGTCGCCCTGCGGCTCTCCCGCCGCGGTGCGCGCCACGGCGGTGGCGACGTCCTCGGCGGCGATCGGCTGCACGAGGCCGCCGGGAAGGCGGACCGTGTCGCCCTCGGTGGAGATGTCGGCGATGCTCCCGATGAACTCGAAGAACTGTGTGGCGTGCACGAGCGAGTACCCGATGCCGGACTCGCGGATCAGCTTCTCCTGAGCGACCTTGGCCGCGAAGTAGGGGATGCTCTGCGGACGGTTCGTGCCGACGATCGTGAGTGCGACGTGGTGCGCGACCCCGGCGGCCTTCTCCGCCCGGAGGAGCGTGGTGGTCGACGTGGTGAAGAACTCCATCACATCGTCGGGGGCGAACGAGGGGGAGTTGGAGACGTCGACGACGGCGTCGGCGCCGGCGAGCACCTCCGCCACGCCCTCGCCGGTGAGCGTGTTGACCCCGGTGTTCGGCGAAGCCGCGATGGCCTCGTGCCCGTGGGCGTTCAGCTTCGAGACGACCTTCGAGCCGATCAGGCCCGTGCCTCCGATGACGACGATCTTTGCCATTTTCTGTCTTCCTCTCGCGGCACCGGAAGAGGTGCCTTTCAGTGGTGACCGCGGTGCGGCCGGGTCTGTGACGGCGTGCAGTGCGGGAGCGGTCACTCCGCGCGCAGCAGCGCCTCGCTGATGTCGCCCTCACGGGGGAGAGTGCGCCAGTCGTGGTACCGGGTCGGAGCGATCCGCGCCGTCGACTCGGGAAGCAAGTCGCGGCTGTGCAGGTGCGCCCCGAAATACGTTCCGAGGGGATCGGCGACGACCTCGCGGTCGTCCTGGCGGGAGCGCAGATCCTGCGCGGCGATCTGCTCGAGGCTGAACACCTCGGGCCCGCCGAACTCCACCATCCCGTAGCGCGGTGCACCGACTGCCGTCTCCGCCACCGCCGCCGCGACGTCATCGGCGGACATGGGCTGCACGAGGACGTCAGCGACGCGCACCCGACCGCCACGGGTCGCCTGATCGGTGATGTTCCGGATGAACTCGAAGAACTGCGTCGCGTGCACGAGGGAATACGGGCGCTGCGACTCCACGATGAGCCGCTCCTGCTCCGCCTTCGCCGCGAAGTAGCCGCCCTCGGCTCGGGCGAGGCGGTCGGTTCCGACCACGGACAGCGCCACATGATGCCCGACGCCCGCCGCGCTGCCGTAGCTGAGCAGGTTCATCGTGGAGGTGAAGAAGAACTCCAGGGCGGCGGCTTCGTCTGTGTACGACGAGTTCGACACGTCGACCAGCACATCGGCACCGTCCAGCGCCTCCGCCAGCCCTTCGCCCGTGTAGGAGTTCACGCCCGTGGCACGTGCGCCGACCACGACGTCGTGGCCGGCCCGCCGGAGTGCGCGCGTGAGTCGGCTGCCGATCAGTCCCGTCCCGCCGATGACCGTGATCCTCATGGTGCTCCTTCGCTCGTCGATGGCCGTCAGGGAAGCGGCCGTACCTGTGTGACCGCGCAGCCGTGCCGGGTGTGACAGCACCCTTCGAAAAAAGTCGCGGGAGGAGAACTGTCACAATCGCCGCGCTCACCTGGTCGTTTGTTGCATGAGCCACCGGATCGGCCGCGATCGGAGACGGCTCACCCTCCTCATCTGAAAGGAACCGTCATGACCGACCATGTACTGGAGCCGGAAGCGCAAGCCTTCGCCGACGCCACCTCCACGCCCCCGTTCCTCGCCGACCTCGGCGTCGACGGAGCCAGGAAGCTGCTCGACGACGTCCAGGCGGCCCCGATCGCGAAGCCGGACGTCGACGAGGAATGGGTGACCGTTCCCGCCGAGATCGGTGACGTCCGCGTACGGATCGTGAAGCCGGTCGGTTCCGCCGGGCAGCTCCCGGTCGTCCTCTACGTGCACGGTGGGGGATGGGTGCTCGGTGACGCAGGCACGCATGACCGCCTCGTCCGCGACCTCGCAACCGGCACGGACGCGGCGATCGTCGTCGTCGAGTACGACCGCTCTCCGGAAGCGCACCACCCCGTCGCGATCGAGCAGGTGTATGCGAGTGCGCGCTGGATCGCGAGCGACGGCACAGCGCATGGTCTCGATGCCTCTCGCATCGCCATCGCCGGAGACTCCGTCGGAGGCAACATGGCGGCCGTCGTCGCCATCCTCGCGAAGCGTCGCGGCGACGTCGCCTTCCTCCACCAGTCGCTGTACTACCCGGTGACCGACGCCGGCCAGGACACCGACAGCTATCGCGAGTTCGCCGAGGGGTACCACCTCCGCGCCGACGCGATGGCCTGGTTCTGGGACAGCTACGTGCCGGATGTCGGTGCTCGCGCCGACGTCACCGTGTCTCCGCTGCGGGCATCGATCGAGGAGCTGCGGGGACTGCCGGAGACGTTCCTCGTCGTGGACGAGAACGACGTGCTGCGCGACGAGGGCGAGGCGTATGGCCGCAGGCTCATCGAGGCGGGCGTGCGCACGACCCTCGTGCGTTACGACGGCACCATCCACGACTTCATGATGCTCAACCCGCTGCGCAGTTCCGCCGCCAGCACCGCCGCGATCGAGCAGGCCATCCACGTACTGCGCACGGCCTTCGCCGCCGCGTGACCCACCCCACCCCCTCCCACCCCCAACAGAGAGAACACATCATGACCATCGAGAAGCCCACCATCGTCCTCGTCCACGGCGCCTTCGCCGAATCCGCCTCCTGGAACGGCGTCATCGCCCGGTTGCAGAGCCATGACGTGAACGTCGTCGCCGTCGCCAACCCGCTGCGCAGCCTTGCGGGGGATGCGGCCTACGTGCGCGACGTGATCGCGTCGATCGCCGGCCCCGTCGTCCTCGTCGGACACTCCTACGGCGGTCTGGTGATCACGGAGGCCGCGGCGGGGAACGACGCCGTCGTCGGGCTCGTCTACGTGTCGGCGTTCGCCCCCGAGACGGGTGAGAGCGCCTTCGGCCTGTCGAACAGCGCACCCGGCAGCACCCTCGGCGACGCCCTGTCCGTGTACCCGCTCACGGCGGGCGGCAACGAGCTCGCCATCCGTCCTGAGGCCTTCCACCAGCAGTTCGCGGCCGACGTGGCGCCGGAGACGGCAGCGCTCATGGCGGCCACGCAGCGCCCGGTCGCGGAGGCGGCGCTCACGGACGCCCTGCCGACCACGCGCCCGGCGTGGAAGGACATCCCCTCGTGGCACGTCTTCGGAGACCAGGACCGCAACATCCCGGTCGCGATCTTCCGTGCGGGAGCGGAGCGGGCAGCGTCTCGCGGGACGCGCGAGATCACCGGGGCCTCGCATGCGGCACTGGTGTCGCACCCGGAGGTCATCGCCGAGACGATCGCCGCCGCCGGGAAGGCGTATGTCTCCGGCGCCGCGTCGAGCGCGGCCTGAGCAGACCGTGGCGTCCCGCACGGCGTGCGCCGGTGCGGGGCGCCACACCACCGACGAGAAGGATCACGCATGAGCTCCGACACCTCCCTCTTCCGCACGGTCGAGCGCATCGACGCGGGCGACCTGTCCGTCGCCTACGTCGACCTCGGCGACCCGTCCGCCGACCCGGTCGTGCTGCTGCACGGCTACCCCTACGACGTGCACAGCTACGTCGAGGTCGCACCACTGCTCGTCGAAGCCGGCTATCGGGTCGTCGTGCCCTACCTCCGCGGGCACGGACCCACCCGGTTCCTGGACGATCGGCGCCCGCGCACCGGTCAGCAGGCGGCGCTCGGCTCGGACCTGCGGGCGTTCATCGACGCGCTCGACCTGGACGAGCCGGTGCTCGCCGGCTACGACTGGGGTGGACGCGCCGCGTGCGTGGTCGCCGCGCTGTGGCCTGAGCGGATCTCGGGGCTGGTCTCGGTGAACGGCTACCTCATCCAGAACATCGCCGGTGCGGAGTCGCCGATCCGTCCGGACCTGGAAGCCGGGTTCTGGTACTTCTGGTACTTCGCCACCGAACGCGGCCGACGGGGACTGGATGCGAACCGGCGGGACATCGCCGAGGTGATCTGGCGGCGCAATTCGCCGGAGTGGGCGTTCAGCGACGCCGAGCTCGACCGCGCAGCGCTCGCCTTCGACAACCCCGACTACGTCGATGTCGTGATCCACTCGTAC
This sequence comes from Microbacterium sp. PF5, assembly GCF_004794315.1. Lineage (NCBI taxonomy): Bacteria > Bacillati > Actinomycetota > Actinomycetes > Micrococcales > Microbacteriaceae > Microbacterium > Microbacterium sp. PF5. Next base: position 63,738 of record NZ_SSDQ01000054.1, read on the forward strand.
CGCCACCGGCTGGGCCTGGCGCCGGGGGCAGAGGAGTACGAGGAGCTCGAGCGACGGCTGGCCCTGGCCCCGCCGATCAGCGTTCCCGCGATCACCCTCGACGGGACCGCCGACGGCAACTTCCCGCCGACCGACGGCACCCCGCAGGCGCACCTGTTCGCCGGCGCCCGCGAGCATCGGCGGATCCCGCACGCCGGGCACCACCTACCGGCCGAGGCGCCACACGCGTTCGCCCAGGCCGTCGCCGACGTCGCCGAGCCGCCCGGCGACGGTGCCGGCACACCCTGAATCCCGGGAACGCGTCAGCGCAGTGACTGCCGCCGCACGCCAGGTGTGCCGAGGTCCGTGTCACAGTTCGCCGGTGCGACCGGTCATCGATGTGAACGGAGGGCGTGGTCTGTCACGCCTCGAACGGAAGGGGAGCAGGATGACGAATCGGTTCGCGGTCACGATGCACGACGCGGCCCCCGCCCATCGGGTCGCGCCGTGACCGCGGTCGGCAGGCCGGATCCGGACGCCGCGGCGTTGAACAGCGCCGTCGGGACGGAGCTGTTCGTCCTGCAGTCCGTCGCCAGCTCGACGATCTCGGAGGCGGGGACGCGCAGCACGATCTACCTGTCGACGCTGTCGAGCGGGCTGGTGGCGATCGGCTTCGCCGGCGGGTCGCCCGCGCTGCTCGCGACCCTCACCGCGACGGTGTTCCCGACGATCTTCCTGCTGGGCTGGTTCACCGTCGTGCGGCTGGTCGACACCAGCGTCGAGAACATCACGGTGCGCCGGCGCATGGTGCGCATCCGCGAACACTTCATCGGTCTGCACCCCTCGGGGCCCGACCTGATCGTCCTCGACAACCCGCGCACCGGGGAGCTCGGAGTGCGCTACGAGCGGTCGTCCTTCCTGTTCACGATGGCGAGCATGATCGGCACGGTGAACTCGGTCCTCGGCGGGGCCCTCGTCGCGTTGCTGCTGATCTTCATCGGGGTCCCGTCGCTTCTCGCGCAGGCATCGGGCATCGTCGTCGGGTCGCTGCTGCTCATCGCGACGCTCACCTACGAGCGCCGTCGGATCCGGGACGCCTACCCCGACTGACGCCGACGGTTCCCGCCGTCTGGATTCTTTCGCGAAGCTGTCACAGATCGGCGGGGCGTGCTGTCACCCCTAGAGACGATCTGTGCAGGAGCCGACGTCGTCGAGAACGGAGCGAGCGAGATATGCGAATCGTCGTGTTGGGCGGGACCGGGCAGGTGGGCCGCAAGGTCGTGGAGAACCTGGAGCGACGGGCCCAGGCCGTGGTGGTCGCATCGCGGAAGAGCGGGGTGGACGCGCGGACGGGTCGTGGCCTGGATGCCGCGCTGGAGTTCGCCGACGCCGTGATCGACGTGACCAACGCCCCGGACGTGTCGAGCCCCGACACCCTGCGGTTCTTCGAGGAGACGACGCACCGGGTGATGGAGGCCGAAGCGAAGGCCGGGGTGAAGCACCACGTGCTGCTCTCGATCGTCGGCGCCGATCACACCGGTGAAGAGGGCTACTTCGCGGCCAAGGGAGCGCAGGAGCTCGCTGTCCGCTCGGGGTCGACTCGCTCCTCCATCCTGCGCTCGACGCAGTTCTACGACTTCGCACGCATGATCGCCGAGTGGAACACCGATCAGGACACCGTGCGTCTGCCCGCGAAGCCCGTGCAGCCGGTCGCCGCGTCCGACGTCGCGGAGAAGCTGGTCGAACTCGCGCTGGGCTCCCCGCTGGACGGTGCCCTGGACATGGGCGGGCCGGAGCGGATGCTGCTGCCGGCGTTCGTGAACCGGGTACTCCGCGTCGACAACGACCCGCGGTATGTCGTGGCCGACGACGACATCACCCCGGTGGGGTTCAACATCTCCGGGGACCTGCTGCTCCCGCATCCGCCGTCCGTGGAGGCGCCGACGACCCTGGAGACCTGGGTCCGTGAAGAGGGCCGGCGCACGGTGTCCCATGAGCGCTGACGAGCTGGAGCTGGAGGAACGGGCGCCGACCGACGACAATCTGGGTGTGTGCACCGAACTGGACGACGCGCTGCAGACGTTCGACGCGCACCGACGGCGTCTGTTCGGCATCGCCTACCGGATGCTGAGCACCGTCGCCGACGCGGAGGACATCGTCCAGGAGACCTGGATCCGCTGGCAGAACACCGACCGTTCGAAGGTGCAGGAGCCGGCGGCCTTCCTCACCACCATCGCGACGAGGCTCTCGATCAACGTGCTGCAGTCGTCCCGCGTCCGTCGTGAGACCTACATCGGGCCGTGGCTGCCGGAGCCCGTGAACACGGAGGATGACCCGGCCCTGGGTGCCGAGCGTGCCGAGGCGTTGCAGTTCGCGATCCTCCTCACCCTCGAGAAGCTCACGCCGACCGAGCGAGCCGCCTACATCCTCCGCGAGGCCTTCGACTACCCGTATCCGCGTATCGCGGAGGTGATCTCGTCGAGTCAGGCCAGCGCAAGGCAGCTGGTCAGCAGGGCACGCGCGCACCTGTCGTCGGCGCGCAACGCGACGGTGGATCCGGCCGCCCAGAAGCGCCTGCTGGAAGCGTTCCTCACGGCGGCGCAGATGGGTGATGTCAGCCAGCTCGAGTCGCTCTTCGCCGCGGACGTCGTCAGCTACACGGACGGCAACGGAGTGAAGCTGGCCGCGCGCATTCCCGTGATCGGACGCAGCAGGGTGGCGAAGTTCGTCTCCGCGTTCGCGCATCACTTCTGGACGGGCAAGGTCATCGACTGGGTCGAGGTCAACGGGCAGCCCGCGGCGACGCTGTCCGAGGACGGGCACATCACCACGGTGGTGACCGCGACGACGTCGGAGGAGGGCATCCTGCAGCTCCTCTGGGTGATGAGCCCGCCGAAGCTGCGGCATGTGGCTGCGGTCGGCGCATGACCCGCAGGCACGGCCCGGCGTGGTCGCGCCGGTGGCGTCGTGGCGCCCCGGAGGAGACCGTGAGGGCGCTGGCGGACGCCCTGGAGGCACGTGACGAGCTCGCGATCCGCGACGTGATGCACCGCGCGGTGACCCTCGTCGTCGACAGCGGCGGCCACGGGCAGACGGCGTCCCTCCCGCTCGCCGGTCGGGCGGCCGCGGCGGCGGAGCTCGCGGCCGTGATGACCGCCGGAACCTCGGTCGCCGCCGCCTCGATCAACGGAGCGCCCGGGATCACCCTCGCCCGTGACGGTCGGGTGGTGGGCGTGCTCACGGCCGAGGTCACGGCTGGTCGACTGGTCACGGTGTGGCTGGTGTGCAACCCCGACAAGCTCCGGCACTGGAATCGCTGACCGCCTCACAGCCGCTGCCCGACCGGTCACCCCTGTCACAGTCTGTCCCCCCATCTGGTCTTCATTGATGAGGGGAGGGAGATGCGATGACGAAGGTTCGCAGCCGTTCGTGTCGGGCGAGGTCGAGCATGCCCGTTGACCGCCGCCGCCCGCTGTCTCTCACGGAGCGCGCCTCGGACCGTCTCCGCCGCTCGCGCCTCGGCGTGACTGTCAGCTCCGCTCGGCACGAGCTGAGCGGGCGAGTCGTTCCGACGCACTGGACCGGCCTCTTCGGCGTGATCACCGTGAGCGCTGTCGTCGTGCTCTTCGTGACCGGCCTGCTGTTGATGCTCGTGTACGCGCCGTCCAGTGAATCGATGAGGTACCGCGGGCCGTATGAGCCGCTCGCCGGCGTCGAGGTGTCTCGGGCGTTCGCGTCGGTCATGACGCTGTCGTTCGAGGTGCCCGGCGGATTGCTCCTGCGTCAGCTTCACCACTGGGCCGCCCTGATCCTGCCGGCGGCGATCGGTCTTCAGCTGCTCGTCACCTTCTTCACCGGCGCGTTCCGTCGCCCGCGACGCGGGAGCTGGGTGATGCTCTTCCTGCTGCTGATCGTGGCGCTCGTCGGAGGGTGGAGCGGTTACGCCCTGCCCGACGACATGCTGTCGGGCTCGGGGCTCCGCATCGTGGAGGGCATCACTCTCGGGATCCCGGTCGTGGGCACGTGGGCGTCCTCCGTGCTGTTCGGCGGGGGATTCCCCGGGCGGATCATCGAGAACCTCTCGGCGGTCCACGTCTTCGTGGTGCCCCTGGGGCTGCTCGTCCTGATCGCCGGCCGCGCGTGGTCGGCCTCCCGGCACCGTCCGCCGCAGTTCGCGGCGGGCGGGCGTGAAGAGGGCAACATCGTCGGGGTGCCGCTGCTTCCCAACGGTGTCGCTCGGGCCGGAGGGTTCTCCGCGGTCGTGGTGGGGCTCCTCGTGCTGATGGCGACTCTGGTGCCGGTCGCCCCGGTCTGGGAGTACGGGCCGTCCGATCCGGGCAACGCCTCGGCGGGAAGCCAGCCCGACTGGTACACGGGGTTCCTCGACGGCGCGCTGCGCCTGGTGCCTCCGGGGTGGGAGGTCGTCCTGTTCGACAGGACCTGGACGCTCGCGGTTCTGGTGCCGTTGCTGGTGGTCGGCGCCTTCCTGGCCGTCGTGGCGCTGTATCCCTTCCTCGAGGCGCGGGTCACGCGGGATCGCGCCGAGCATCACCTGCTGGATCGCCCGCGCAACGTCGCCACGCGCACTGCGATCGGGGTGGCCGGCATCGTCTTCTTCTGCGTGCTGTGGGCGGCGGGGAGTGCGGACGTGGTCGCTCTGGTGTTCCATGTCTCGTTCGAGACGATGATCCTGACACTCCAGATCGCGTTGCTCGCCGGCCCGCCCCTGGCGTTCGTCCTCACCCGGCGCATCTGCATCGGGTTGCAGCGCAAGGACAGAGACCTCGTCCTGCACGGGTTCGAGACGGGACGGGTCGTCCGGATGCCCGGCGGAGAGTACGTGGAGGTGCATGAGCCGCTCGACGAGTACGAGCGCTGGCGACTGGTCGCGCACGCGGCAGCCTCCGGTGGCGGGGCACCGGTGGGCGGGGCGACGTCCGTGGCACGGAGCGGGCCCCGACCCCCCTCTAGGCTGACCGACATGAGCGAAGACCTCGGCCGCACCGTCATCGCGGATCTGTGTCGCCTTCCCAACCCCGAGGCGATCGACCGCACGGCTTACGTCGAACTCGGAGGCGTCGAGCAGTTCGTCTCGATCCGCGGCCGCAGCAGGGCGAACCCGGTGCTCGTCGTGTGCCACGGCGGTCCGGCGCTCCCGTCGTTGCCGTCGTCGTGGATATGGCAGCGCGGGGTCGAGGACTACTTCACCGTCGTCAACTACGACCAGCGCGCGAGTGGCAAGTCCGAGGCGACCGTGTCCGACGGGCTGGATCTCCGTGTCGAGAGGTATGTCGACGATCTCGTGGAGCTGATCGCGTGGGTGCAGGCCGAGCTCGGCGTCCGGAAGGTCGGGGTGCTCGGCCACAGCTGGGGGACGATCATCGGCCTCACTGTGGCCAGGCAGCGACCCGACCTGCTGTGGGCGTACATCGGCGTCGGCCAGGTCATCTGCGGTCCCGAGAACGAGGTCGAGAGCTTCGGTCACGCGATGCGGAGTGCCGTCGCGGATGGGAATGAGCGGGCGGTCGCGGAGCTGCAGTCGCTGGGGGAGTATCCCGGCGCGGAGCCGTTGACCGTCGAACGCATCGTGACCTGCCGGAGGTGGGCCCAGCACTACGGGGGGCTGTCCGCGTATCGGTCCGACTTCGCGTACTTCACGGAGTCGCAGGAGCTGTCTCCGTATTACACCGATGCCGACCTGGGGTTGATCGGCGTCGGGCAGCAGGTGACCATGACCGCGGTGCTCCCGGCCCTGCTCGGCTTCGACGCCCGCGATCAGACGGCGTTCGAGGTGCCGATGCTGCAGTTCCTCGGACGCCACGACTGGACGACGCCTACGGGCCCCGTCGTGCGCTGGCTCGAGCACGTGACGGCACCGTCGACGCACGTCGTCTGGTTCGAGAACTCGGCGCATCTGTGCATGCTCGAGGAGCCGGGCAAGTTCCTCGTGAGTCTCGTCACCCGCGCGCTGCCCCATGCGGTCGACGCGATGCCGGTGGGCGGGCAAAGCAAAACCCCCGCCATGTAGAAGCTAGGCGAGGGTTTCTGGGCTGATTGTAA
>NZ_SSDQ01000055.1:0-342 GCF_004794315.1 Microbacterium sp. PF5
CTAGCGTCATTTGATTTGATACTTGAAATATATTACCTAACGCTTCGCTACCTTCACCGTATATTCCTCTTACTACTAAACCTAATTTTTGAATTACTTGTATAATACGGCTAATTCTTTTTGTTAAAACCAGCCCTGGTAAATGAATCATTACAGAAGCTCTTAATCCTGTACCAACGTTAGTAGGACAACTCGTAATATATCCAAGTGATTCATCAAAAGCATATTCAACCTCTTTCTCAATCCAATTATCTATTTGATTGGCGCTTTGAAGCGCCTTTGATAACTGTAGTCCTGGAAATAGGCACTGAATCCTAATGTGGTCTTCCTCATTAAGCATCA
>NZ_SSDQ01000056.1:0-1486 GCF_004794315.1 Microbacterium sp. PF5
ACCTTGCGCACGAGTGACACCGTCATGACGACGGCGACCACCCAGGGCCCTGCCACGATAGGGGCAGGTTATGACGAACCAAGTAGCGACCATCGCACGCGTTCCAAACTCGCGGTGAACTGGCTTGCGCTGAACGTCGACAACAACCGCAACCTGCGAAAGAGCCGGATCAACGGCTACGGTCGAGTCTGAGATGCCACCGGCTGCGCCGCCACCCTCACGCTTGCCGCGGGACGAGATCGAACCGTGATCCCCCATCCGTAGAAAGACGGATAGCATGCGGAGATTCGGCCTGTGAATTTCCTGGGAGGGGCCGACATATGTCGAGAGGAACGACGCGCCATGTCAGAGCAGACTCCGGCGCCGGGCTGGTACCCCGCGCCGCATGCGAATAACGAACAAAGATATTGGGACGGTGCGCGATGGCTCGAGCCGCCCGCGGCGACTGCCGTAATGGAGGCCCCGCAAGCACAGGGGAGTGAGCTCAATAGGCCCAACCCACGATCGGTCTGGGGCGTTGTGTCGTTGATCGCTGGCATCATCGCGTTCTTCACCGGTATCGTGCCGATACTCGGGATCATTCTGGGGCTAGGGGCCGTCGCAATAAGCGTGTACGCCTTGACGAAAAAGCAGTCCAAGGCCCTCGCCATCACCGGCATTGTGTTGGGCTCGATCGCGGTGGTCTCTTCGATCGCGGTGACGGTCGGCATCTCTTCAACCCTTCCTGACGCTGCAAACAAGCCTGCGGCGGTACAAACCGTCAAGCCCGCGGAAGACATCGAAGAAGAAGCACCCCCAGCGAAGGTCATCGTGCCCGACGTTGTTGGCCTGCCGGTTGCCGACGCTATCGCCGCTCTCAACGACGCGGGCCTAAGTGCTCCGGAGCTTTCGACCTTCGAAGACCCGGTCGCCCTGGTCGTTTCCACGAGCCGTGCTGCCGGCTCAGAGGCGAACGAAGGGGCTGCCATCTCGATCGTCGTCGCCGAGAAGCCGAAGCTGACGCTCGGTCAACAGAACGCGGTCGACAGTGCGGTGTCTTACCTTAACCTCACCGGATTCTCTCGTAGCGGCTTGATTGACCAGCTCGAGTATGAGGGATTCTCTCCCGAAGAAGCGACGTTCGGCGCCGATAACGCTGGCGCGGACTGGAACGCCGAAGCTGCGCAGAGTGCGGAACAATACTTGGAGATCTCGTCGTTTTCGCGCCAGGGGCTTTACGACCAGCTCGCTTACGAAGGGTACCAGCCGGCCGAGATTGAATACGCCCTCAGTCAAGTCGGCTATTGAGATCCCGCTGCAAGCGGCGTGTTGTGCGAGGAGACCGGGAAGAAGGCGCGGTCCAGGGTGAGGGCGTTCTCCCGGAGTGACCGCTAGGAGATCTAACTCGACCGGGCCGATCCGCGCACGGTGAGGCGGCTGACCATCCGGTCAGCCGCGGCGGAACACCTTGCGCACGAGTGACACCGTCATGACGACGGCGACCACC
>NZ_SSDQ01000057.1:0-77600 GCF_004794315.1 Microbacterium sp. PF5
GCACGCGGGCGGACGTGAGCACGTCGTGCAGGGTCCGCGCGCGGAGGGCCGGCGTCGCGGCGACGGCGAGGACCAGGGAGCGGACGAGCACGATCGCGGCGAGCGGCCGCCCGCCGTCGCTCCCCGTGATCGCGGCGTCGAGGCGGCGCAGGGGGCCGACCAGCGCGGGGTCGTCGAGCGCACGGTCGTCGGCGAGGTGAGCGAGCAACCGGTCGATGGTCCAATCCGCGGGGATTGGCCCCAGATCCGGCGTGAGAGTGGTGGTGGAGGTGTCCATTGGTCCAGAATCGGGTCACATGGACACGGACGACAGGGCCAATGCGGCGCCGATGGACCACGGATCGGCCCCGGGTCGCGCGACTCCGCTGGTGCGAGCGGGCGAGGTGTCGACCGAGGGGCTGGCCGCTCGGCTCGGCCGCTGGACCCACGGCGACGGAACGCTGGCGACCCGGCTCGCGCGCGGCATCTCGGCGCTGATCGCGGGTGGCGAGCTCCGCGCGGGCGACCGACTGCCGGCCGAGCGCTCCCTGGCGTCCGCGGTGTCGGTGTCGCGCGGCACGGTCGTCTCCGCCTACGCCGTGCTCGCGGAGCAGGAGCTCGTGGAGCGGCGGCAGGGGAGCGGCACCCGCGTGGCGGGGACCGGTGCCCCCACCGCCCCTGCGCGTCCCGGTCGCGGCGAGGCCCTGTTCTCCGCGGTGCCGAACACGATCGACCTGCTGCGCACGGTGCCGCAGATCCCGGAGCTCGGCGTGCAGCTGATCCGCGACCATCAGCCGCGTCTCGACCTCGCGCTGCTGCCCGAGACCGACCCCGCAGGGCTCCCGGTGCTGCGCGAGCTGATCGCCGAGATGTACCGCGCGGAGGGCACGCCCACCACGCCCGAGCAGATCCTGGTGACGCACGGCGCGCAGCAGGCGATCAGCCTCGTGGTGAACGCGCTCGTCGAGCCGGGCGACATCGTGCTCGCGGAGGAGATCACCTGGCCCGGGGTGACCGACAGCGTGGGGCTGCGCGGCGGCACCGTCCAGGGGGTGCCGATGGGCGCGGACGGCCTCGACGTGGTCGCGCTGGAGCAGGCGATGGCCCGGCTGCGCCCCGTGCTGGTGGCGCTCAACCCGCACCACCAGAACCCCACGGGCACGCGCCTGCCCGCCGCGGCCCGGCACCGCGTGGCCGAGCTCGCCGCGCAGTACGGTGTGCCGGTGATCGAGGACCGCGTCGTCGCGGGGATCTCGTTCGACGGGGTCGTGCCGCCCACGCTCGCCTCGGAACGACCGGACGCCCCCGTGATGGTCGTCGAGTCGGTGTCGAAGTGGGCCTGGGCGGGGCTGCGGATCGGGTGGCTGCGTGCCGACCCGGTGCTGGTGCGGCGTCTGCGCGGCGCCCGGCAGCTCGCCGACCAGTCCACGAGCGTGCCCGGTCAGCTGCTCGCGCTCGACCTCATCGCGCACGCCGACGAGCTGCGGCGGGCCAACAGCCGCGTGCACCGGGAGCGGCTGCGGCTGCTGGAGCACCTGATGGCCGAGCACCTGCCCGACTGGACGTACGTGGCGCCGCGGGGCGGACTGGCGCTGTGGGCCGCGCTGCCCCGGGGGTCCGCGTCGGCTCTCGCCCGCGTCGCGGCGACCCACGGCGTCTCGATCGCCGGCACCGCCGCCTTCGCCGCGTCCCCCACGGCCCCCGACGACCACGTGCGCCTGCCCTTCACGGCGCCCGACGACGTGCTCGCGGAAGGGGTGCGCCGCCTGGGCGCGGCGTGGGGCGAGTATCGGGAATCCCTCGGCCGACCGGCCTGAGCGTCCGCCGCCGGGACTAGCGTTGATCCATGGTCAACTATCGCTATCTCGGCAACAGTGGTCTCAAGGTCTCGGAGATCACCTACGGCAACTGGGTCACGCACGCCTCACAGGTCGAAGACGACGCGGCCGTCAAGACCGTCCATGCGGCGCTCGACGCCGGCATCACCACGTTCGACACCGCCGACACCTACGCCAACACGGCGGCCGAGGTCGTGCTCGGCAGGGCGCTCGAGGGCCAGCGCCGCGAAGGGCTCGAGATCTTCACGAAGGTCTACTTCCCGACCGGCCCGAAGGGCCCGAACGACACCGGCCTGAGCCGCAAGCACATCATGGAGTCGATCAACGGCTCGCTGAAGCGCCTCGGCACCGACTACGTCGACCTGTACCAGGCGCACCGCTTCGACTACGAGACCCCGCTGGAGGAGACGTTCCAGGCGTTCGCCGACGTCGTGCGGCAGGGCAAGGCGCTCTACATCGGCGTCTCGGAGTGGACGGCCGAGCAGCTGCGCGAGGGTCACGCGCTGGCGACGCAGCTCGGCATCCAGCTCATCTCGAACCAGCCGCAGTACTCCATGCTGTGGCGCGTGATCGAGGGCAAGGTCGTGCCCGCGTCGGAGGAGCTGGGCATCTCGCAGATCGTGTGGTCGCCGATGGCGCAGGGCGTGCTCAGCGGCAAGTACCTGCCGGGGCAGCCGGTGCCGGAGGGCTCGCGCGCGACCGACCAGAACTCCGGGGCCGGGTTCATCCAGAGCTTCCTGCAGGACGACATCCTCACCGCGGTGCAGCGTCTCAAGCCGATCGCCGAGCAGGCGGGGCTCACGATGCCGCAGCTCGCGATCGCGTGGGTGCTGCAGAACCCCAACGTGGCGGCGGCCCTGGTGGGCGCCTCCCGGCCCGAGCAGCTCGCCGACACCGTCAAGGCCTCGGGCGTGACGCTCGACGCCGACACGCTGTCCGCGATCGACGAGGCCCTGGGCGACACGGTGAACCGCGACGCCGAGCACACGTACTCCGTGTCCCCGAAGTCCCGCCTGGTCTGACCGGGGCAGGCGAAGGCCCCCTCCCGCGATCAGCGAGAGGGGGCCTTCGTCCGCGCGCGGGCTACTCCTTCACGGCACCGGCCGTGAGGCCCTGCACGATCCAGCGGCTGGCGAGGGCGAACATCACCATGGTCGGCAGGATCGTCAGCACGGCCGCGGCCGACATGGAGCCCCAGTCGATGTTGAACGTCGAGATGAAGCCGTTCAGCGCCGAGGGCACGGTGCGGTTCGCGTCGGTGTTCATCAGCACGACCGACAGGAACAGCTCGTTCCAGCAGTTGACGAAGTTGAAGATGAACGCCGCGATGATGCCGGGCGTCATGACCGGCACCAGCACCCGGAACAGGGCCCCCAGGCGCGAGCAGCCGTCGATCATCGCCGCCTCCTCCAGCGCGTCGGGCACGTTCTCGAAGAAGCCGCGCAGCATCACGGTGGAGAACGGGATGCAGATCGCGATGTAGACGAGGATGAGTCCGGGCTTGGTGTCGACGAGGCCCAGGTCGGTCATCATCGAGTACAGCGGGCCGAGGGCGATGAACGCGGGGATCATCTGCGTCAGCAGGAACGCGATGAGGATCGCCCCCTTGCCGCGGAACTCGAAGCGCGCGAGCACGTAGGCGCTGAGCAGGGCGATGAGCGTCGCGACGGCTCCGGCCGATACCGCCACGATCGCCGAGTTCGCCAGGAAGACCCCGAACGAGCTCTTCTCAAACAGGCTCGTGAAGTTGTCGAACGAGGGCTCGCTCGGCCAGTACTCGATCGGGAAGCGGTTGATGGTCCCCGGCGACTTGAACGCGGTGAGCGTGATCCAGTACAGCGGGAACAGCGTGATCAGGAGCCACAGGGCCAGCCCGACCACGCGCACGACACCGCCGACGGTCACCCGCGGCCTCGGTCGCGGAGCGGCCTTCGGGTCGGGCACCGTGATCCGACGGGTCTCGGTGATCGAGGAACCGGTCCGGGTGGTCGAGGTGATGGTCATCGCTGCACCCTCCGCATCGCCATCAGATAGAAGGCGCAGAACACCATGAGGAACGCCACGACGATGAGCCCGATGGCGCTCGCGATGCCGTAGTTGCCCTGCTGCGTGTAGTTGATCATCCACGTCGTGATGATGTGGGTCTGGTTGGCCGGGCCGCCGTTCGTCATCGCGTAGATGATGTCGGGGAAGTTGAAGATCCAGATCACGCGCAGCAGGATCGTCAGCAGCAGCGTCATCGAGATGTACGGGATGATGATCGAGAACAGCTGCCGCACCTTGCCGGCGCCGTCGAGGCTCGCCGCCTCCAGCATCTCGTCGGGCACCGACTGGAGTGCCGCGAGGATCATGATCGCGAAGAACGTCACGCCGTACCAGATGTTCGCGACGATGACGGCGAACATCGCCAGCTTCGGGTCGGCCAGCCAGGGCAGCGGGGCGTCGATGAGGCCGGCCTTCATGAGCAGGTCGTTGACCACGCCGAACTCGGCGTTGAACATCCAGCGGAACAGCATGCCGATGAGGAAGCCCGACACCGCCCACGGGAAGAACACCAGCGCCTGGTAGAGCCCGCGGAAGCGGAACCGCTTGCGCAGGGCCAGCGCGATGAGGAAGCCGATGACGAGCTGGGGCACGAGCGAGCCGACCACCCACAGCACGGAGTTCCACGCCACGGTCGGGAACGCCGGGTCGCGGAACACGGCGAGGAAGTTGTCGAAGCCGACGAACGGGGTCGACGTGAGGTCCCACAGGTTCCAGTCGTGGAACGCCATGCGGGCGCCCTGCAGCATGGGCCAGTAGGTGAACCAGCAGACGAACACGATCGCCGGGGCGAGGAACGCCAGCAGCGTCAGGGCGTGACGGCCGCGGAACGGCCGACGCCGTCCGCGTGCCGGGGAGGCCCCGCCGGCAGTGCCGACGGAGCCCCCTTCACGGATGGTGCGGGCCACGGGTCAGCCCTTCTCCGCGGCGTACTTCTCGGTCCAGAACGCATCCCACGAGGCGAGCAGGTCCTTCGTCGACATGGTGCCGAGCAGCACGCTCTGCACGTCCTGGTCGGACTTCTGGATCCACTCGGTCCACCAGCTCACGCCGCGCGGCTGGCGCACGTTGACGTACGTGTCCGGGTCCTCGGTCATGGTGACGTAGCTGGTCCAGGGGCCCGTGGAGTAGAACTCGTCGTCGGCCGCGGCGGCGATGATCGGCACGAGGCTGTTGGCCTGGGCGAACTCGGTCGCGGGCTCGGCCGACGACAGGAACTCGACCAGCTTCACCGCCGCCTCGGTGTGCTCGCTGTTCTTCGCGACACCCCAGCCGGCGACGGCGAGCGGCTGCGCGGCCTTGCCCGACGGTCCGACGAGCAGCGGAGCGGTGTCCCACTGGTCTTCGGTGAGCGACGAGTCCTGCACGGTCGCGATCACCTCGGGGTCCTGCAGCAGGAAGGCCGTGGTGCCGTTCGTGAAGCCGGCGACCATTTCGGGGTAGCCCCAGGAGACGGCGGACGGCGGCGAGGCTTTCTTGAACAGGTCGAAGTAGTCGTCGACCGCATCCTGCGCCTCGGGAGCGGCGAAGATCGTCGAGCCGTCCTCCATGAGGAACGCATCTTCCGTGTCGAGCCCGTCGATCGTGTAGGCCTCGATCGCGGCGACCACGTTGCTGTTGGCGTTCTGGCCGCCGCGGAACGCGTAGCCGTAGATGTTGTTCGACGGATCCTGGATCGCGGACGCCTGCTCCAGCAGGTCCTTCCAGCTGTGCGGGGGACCGTCGAAGCCCGCCTCCTCCACGAGGTCGGTGCGGTAGAACAGCGACAGGCCGTAGAAGCCGTACGGGACGAAGTAGCTCTTGCCGTCCTCGGCGACGCCGGCGGACTTGGCGTTGTCGGTCAGCGCGTCCCAGCCGTCCCACTTCTTCAGGTCGGGGCCGAGGTCGTACAGCCAGCCGTTGTTGGCGAACGGACCGACCGTGATGTCGCGCACCTCGAGCACGTCGACGCCCTTGCCGGACTGGAGCATCTGCTGGATCTTCTGGTCGGCCTGCTCGGTGGGCGGCGAGACCAGGTTCACCGTGATGTCGGGGTTCTCCTTCTCGAACTCGTCGAGGAGCCCGCGGATGAGCTCGGTGCGCGCCGGGTTCGTCAGGCTCTCGACCATCTGGAGGGTGACGTCTCCGTCGCCGCCGGACGAGCCGGAGCCTCCGGAGCAGCCGGTGAGTGCGAGGACGGCGACGGTGCCGACTCCCGCTGCGGTCGTCAAGATCTTGTTCTTCACGATGTGCCTCTCGGTGGGGGATGGGTGGGTGTGTTTCGGGTGGGTCGGGTCGTGCGGGTGGTCAGGGGAGGATGAGGGCGTCGGCGGGGCGGATGCCGGCGCGGCGCAGGATCGCGGGGATGCAGCGCTCGACGAACGCCTCGACGTCGGACGCCTCGGTGTAGAGGTGCGCGGAGAGGCGGAAGTAGCCGACCCCGCGGAAGCTCGTGAAGGCGGTCTCCACGCCGACCTCGTCGAGCAGGTCCATGCGCAGCGCGTCGGCCTCCTCGCGCGTCGCGCCGAGCCCGAGCGGCAGGCGGATCAGGCGCATGGACGGCACGGGGGAGGGCAGCGGGGTGAGCGGGTCCTCGTCGCCGTACGGGCGCAGCGCCTCGGCGATCAGCTCGGCCCCGGCGTCGGCGCGCTCGGCCATCGCGGCGCGGGCGTGATCCCACCCGAACTCGGCCTCGATGAACTCGATCGCGGTGGGGGTGGCCAGGTACGTCGTGGCGTCGATCGTGCCCTGGGTGTCGAAGCGCCCGGGGTAGGGCTCGCGGGCGGCCCACGAGTCGATCAGCGGCCACAGCTCGTCGCGGTCGGGTGCTGCCGTGACGAGCAGGGCCGAGCCGCGGGGGGCGCACGGCCACTTGTGCAGGTTGCCGAACCACCAGTCGCCGCCCGCGACCGCGGCGGCGTCGGCGATCAGGCCGGGGGCGTGGGCGCCGTCGACGAGGGTGCGCACGCCGCGCTCGGCCGCGAGGTCGGCGATGCGGCGCGTGGGCAGCAGGCGGGCGGTGGGTGAGGTGATCTGGTCGACGACGATCAGCCGGGTGCGCGGGGTGAGGGCGTCGGCGAACAGCTGCACGATCTCGTCGTCGGGCGCGAGCAGCGGGAGGGCGACGGTGCGGACGGTCGCCCCGAAGCGGCGGGCGAGGCGTTCCGCCCCCATGGTGATCGCGCCGTAGCCCTGATCCGTCACCAGGATCTCGTCGCGGTGCTCGAGTCGCAGCGCGTTGTACACCACGGTCGCCGCGGCGGAGGCGTTGGGCACGAAGACGCTGTCGTCCGCCCGGGCGCCGACGAACGGGGCGGTGCGCTCCCTGGCGTCCTGCACGCGCTCGGCGATGCGGGGGAACCACTCGACCGGGCTGAGGTCGGCGCGGCGACGCAGGGCGTCCTGGTGTGCGACCACGACCGACGGCACCGCGCCGAACGACCCGTGGTTGAGGTGCACGACCGCGGGGTCGAGAGGCCAGGCGTCGCGCGCTCGCAGGCCGGAGTTCAGCGTGAGCGGAGCGGGGAACAGCGGAGCGGGCATCGGACCTCATCGATGAGTGGGGGCGAGTTGTTGCACAACTTTGCCACAAGGCCCCGATTTTGGCTACGAATCCGCGAAGATGAAACATAGTTGTCATACGAGTTTGTCGCGTGGAGCGGTTCCGACAGACTGCACGAGGGGCGGGGGTGTCAGGGAGGATGACGATGAGCGCACTCGACACGGCGTTGCACGGCCTGCGGGCGCTGATCGCCGACGGTGCGCTGCGCCCCGGCGACCGCCTACCCAGCGAGGGGGAGCTGTGCGAACGGCTCGGCGTCTCCCGCGGATCGCTGCGCGAGGCCATCCGCACGCTCGCGGCGCTGGGCGTGCTGGAGACGCGCCACGGCTCGGGCAGCTACGTCAGCGAGCTGCGCGCGGCCGACCTCATCGGCAGTCTCTCCCTCACCGTCGGGCTGCTGCCCATGGCGGGAGTGCTGGAGCTGACGGAGCTGCGCCGGGTGCTCGAACCCCATGCCGCCGCACTCGCGGCCGCCCGCATCGACGCGGACACCGTGGCGGCGCTCGCCGCGGTGCTGGACGAGATCGAGGCCACGACCGACTTCGAGGCGCAGTCACGCCTCGACCACGAGTTCCACATGCGCATCTCCGCGGTCGCGGGCAACGAGGCCCTCACGAGCCTGATCGACGTGCTGCGCTCCCGCTCCCGGGCGTACCGCATCTCGGAGCCCGACGACGCCGCGGAGCTCAAGGTGCACTCCGACGCCGGGCACCGCGCGATCCTGCGGGGCCTCGCCGCCGCCGATCCCGTCGCCGCGTCGGCCGCGGCATCCGCGCACGTCGCGTACACCGAGTACTGGGTGCGGCGGTACTCCGGGCTCGACGACGTCCCGACCGCGGAGACGCCGTCCGCCTGAGTGGGCGCCGGCGGGGTCCGCTCAGCCGAGGGTGATGTCGACCTGGATCTCGGTGGCGAGTCGCTCCAGGTCGGCCCGCAGTGCCTCGAGGTCGACCGTCGGCGGCACCTTCGCGATCACCGACGCCTCGAACAGCCGTCCGCCCGCCATCGCCGCATCGCGGGTCTCGGTCGCGAGCTCCTCGATGCTCAGCGCGTGCGCGTTCAGCACGGCCGACACCTCCCGCACGATCCCGGGATGATCGTTGCCGAGCACCTGCATCACCAGCAGCCGCTCCTCGTCCTCCTCCGCCACGCCGCGGGTCCCGGTGAGCACCGACAGCGTCAGGAGCCCCTGACCCTGGATCGCCCGGAGCGCGGTCTCCAGGTCGCCCGCGCGGTCGGTCGGCACCGACACCTCGATCACGCCCGCGAACGTTCCCGCGAGCTCGGCCAGCGAGCTGTTCTCCCAGTTGCCGCCGTGGGCGTCGACGACGTCGGCGACCGCCGCGACGAGTCCCGGCCGGTCGGCACCCGCGACAGTGAGGATGAGTGTGGTCATGGCCTCAGCGTAGGGGGCGTTCGGCGTTCGGGACATGCCCTTGACGCGGGCGTCGTGCGCTCCGCTCAGCTGAAGTCGAGCGTGCCGCGCACGATGGAGTTCCCCGAGTGGGCCGGGTCGCCGTCGACGGGTTCGAACGAGATGTCGACGAGGTCGTACTCGTCGAGGTCGACGTTCGCGGGGATGGCGAATGCGCCGGTCGCGGCGTCGAGCACGCCGAGGCTGATGAGCGCCTTCCCGTCGTTGCGGATGAGCCAGACCTCCCGGTAGTCCTCCGACCCGACCTCGCCGTCGAGCGACACCGTGAGGGTGCGCGCGCCGTCGCGGTCCTCGTCCACCTCTGCCGTGCCGATCGCATCGGGATGGTCGGGGAACGGGTCGAGCGTCGCCGTGGCGACCGTGACCGGCCGGAGCGCGGCCGAGATCGCCGTCCACGTGCTCACGCCCACGGTGACGACGAGGACCGTGACGGCGGCGAGCACCCACCAGCGGGCGGCGGTTCTGCGCCGCGGGCGTGGGGCGGAGGGCGGCTCGCCCGCTGTCGGTTCCGCCGGGCGGAGAGGGTCGACCCGGAGCCGCTCCGGCAGGCCCAGCTCGTCGTGCATGCGCGCCCACACGTCGGCGGGCGGCGACTCCAGCTCCGCGTCGGCGACGGTCGACCGCGCGACACCCGCCGCGTGGGCGAGGTCGGCGATCTCGGCAGCGCACGCCCGGCACTGGTCGAGGTGCGCGCGCTCGCGCTCGGAGGCGACCGGCTCGCCGAGCGCGAGCAGGGCAAGCTGCTCGGGGTCAAGGTGCGACACGGTTGACCTCCAATCGGTCGCGCATTCGGGAGAGACTCCGGCGGATGTGGCTCTTCACGGTACCCAGAGGCATGTCCAGCCGCCGGGCGATCTCCTCGTGCGTCAGGTCGTCGAAGAACGCCAGCCGCATGACCTCGCGCGCCTCGGGTCGCAGCTGCCGCATCTCGTTCGCGATCAGGATGGACTGCGACAGGTCGACCGGTGCGCCGACGAGGTCGTCGGGAGAGGTGACGCGCATCATCTCCTCCTGCAGCCGCTGGATGCGGGCCCGCGACTCGTGCATGTCGGCGATGCGGCGCCGGGCGATCGTCACCAGCCACGTGCTCAGGCGGGCCTTCGACGGGTCGTACCCCGTTCTCGACGTCCAGGCCGACACGAACGTGCGCTGCGTCACGTCGGCGGCGTCAGCGCGATCGCCGAGGGAGCGCAACGCGAGCGTGAACACCACCGGCGACCACCGCCGATACAGCTCGGCGAGGGCGTCCTCGTCGCCCCGGACGAAGCGCTCGTTGAGCTGCGTCTCGTCGTCGGGGTCGTCCGCGGAGGTCATGCGCGCCTCCCTTCCGTTCGGGGCGTCGGGTGCGGGTGCTCAGGCGGGCCGTGCGATGGCGACGACATTATCGCGGTAGTGACCGGTCGTGCTGTCGAAGGGTCCTCCGCACGTGATGAGGACCAGGCCGGGCGGGCCCTCCCTGGCGAACAGCTCCCCGGTGGGGAGAGCCGCCTTCTCGTAGAAGGCCAGCGACTCCACCGCGTAGGTCCGGGGCACGCCGTTCGCGTCGGTCACCTCGACGGTCGCTCCGGCGCCGAGCTCACGCAACCGGGAGAGCGGGCCGATGGGGTATCCGACGGCGTCCACGTGCGCGGCCAGCACGACGAGTCCGGCCGTGCTGGCGGCATCGGCGCCGTACCGGTACCACCCCGCCACCGCCGGGTCCTCCGGGAGCTGCATCTGCCCTGTCGGCTCCACTCCCACGTCGACCACGGTCATGTCGACGCCGAGGTCGGGGATCCGCAGCCGGGTGGGAGGGGTCGTAGGCTGCGGTGCGGGCAGCTCGGCGGAGTGCGTCTCCGGGCGCAGCGTCGAGGTGGGGGCGGGCGACGGCGAGCGTGGGGGGTCGGAGGGGGGATCCGACGTCATCACCTCGCCCGCCCCCACGGGGGTGCAGGCGATCAGGAGCGCCGCGCACGCGGCACCGCATCCGGCGAGGAGTCCTCGCCGGATGCGGCGGCGCAGCGCCCCCGGTCTCATCGGCGCGCGATCCGCTGACGACGCACGGCCACGGTCGCACCCGCAGCCGCGATCATCGCCAGGCCGATCAGTGCCGTCGCCAGGACGATGGCGGTGTCGGCGTCCCGCTGCGCCGCGTAGCCCGCGGTGCCGGAGGGCACGCCGCCGGGGTTGGTGTGCAGTCCCGAGACCGTCTGTGCGGCGAGGGCGAGGGTGCCTTCCTCGGCGCTGCCCCACGCGTACAGGATCGTGAGCACGCCGTCCTGCACCGCCACGTCCTGCGGGCCGAGCACGGGGTCGGTCGTGCCGGCGAGGGCGACGGCGGCCGAGACGTTCCCGGCGGGCAGGTTCAGCGTCGCCTCGTTCGGGTTGGTCAGGTCCTCGACCACCGGTGAGCCGCCGGCGAGGATGTCGACGGCGGGCGCGGCCGCGACGTGACGGACCGTGAGCCGCCCCTGGCCGGGTGCGGTGGGGGACGTGTCGTTCGTGAAGAGGTTCAGCCCGGGGTCGCCCGCCTCGGTGAGGTGCGCGACGGCGGTGTAGTTGGCACCGGCCGTGAGGGTCAGCGTCGCCGGGCCGAGCACGGGCGCACTCGCATCGGCCGCGTCCGGCGCGGTCAGCGCGACTTCGTAGCTGCCGGCGGGGAGTTCCAGCGGACCGGCCAGTGAGCCGGGCTGGAAGTCGTCGATGGTGCGCTCGCCGTTGACGTACACGTCGACCGGGGTGTTCGGGATGGCGTGCAGCACCGAGAGCTGGGCGCTGCCGGTGGTCGCGGCGGTCGCGGGCGTGGCCAGGGCCGCTGCGGCCAGTAGTCCGACGACGAGGCCGGCTGTGGTGATTCTTCGCACGATGCTCCTCCTTGAACAGGGGCGGCGGTCGCCACCCATTGCCCCCTTATTCCGGGCGAGGGCGGTCGGCGGATGCACCCGAACCCGATCTTGTCGGCACTCTCCGGTTCCGGTGGTGCTTTTTTAGACGGTGCCCAGAAACTGATGGACTTCGATCGGGACCGCGCGCATAATCGCATCCACACACCCGGACCCGGCAAAGGAGCACGCCATGAGCGACACGAACCACCCCGCCGAACTGTTCTCGTCTTCCACCGGCCCGACCGGCGCCTCCATCACCGACTGGACCGATCTCGGCCGGGAGATGTGGGCGTACCTGACCGGCCGAGGAGCGGCGGTGAACTACACCTTCGAGGACATGACCGTCGAGGTGCCGCGCGATATCGGCCCCGACGCGCCCCGCGCCACCTGGAAGTTCAACGGCACCCTGCGGGTGACCACGAGCGACCGCGCCACCGACGGACCGCACGCCGCCTGAGCGGATACGACCATGATCCGCCTCGACATCGACCTGGAGGTCGAGCACCGCGGCCCGGACGACGACACCCCCACGCGGTTCACCGTGCACGCGGCGGGACGCGAGGTCGTCGTCACGATCGCGGACACGTCCACCCTCGGCGGCATGGGTCGCCGCGACCTCGCGCAGCTCGCCCCCGTCGCGGACGGCCTCGCGCGCCGCGGCATCCGGGTGCGGGTGGAGGGACCGCGCGGCACCCTGGTGGAGTTCGGCGACGTGCGGTCGGGACCCGTGGGTCGCGCGGTCGCGGGATCACCGCACATCCGGCTCGGCCACCTCACCACGCTGCTGACGGAACTGCAGCGCCGCGACCGCGACCGCGGCGGCGGCTCGCTGCTCTCCATCCCGCCCGGCACGCTGTTCCCGCTCGTGCCCACCGTGGTGCGCCACGTCCGCCGTCGCGTGACCACGACGCACTACCTGCCCGGCTCGGGACGCCCGCGCCTGATCTTCTCGGTCGGCTCGGGCGACTGGGACCGCAGCCGTCCGCGCGAGTTCGACCTGCTGCCCGACCGGACCGTGATCGGCTCGAGTCCCGACGCCGATCTGCGGCTCGACGGACTCGAAGCGGTGCACGCCGAGATCCGGCACAACGAGGACGACGAGTACGTGCTGTACCCGCACGCCCCCACCGGCGGCGGGTGGCCGAACCTGCCGCACAGCTCGGACGGCGCGCGCATCCTCCGCACCGGCTCGCGGATCGAGCTGGGCACCTGGCGCCTCGCCTACTACCGGGAGGAGTTCGCCGACCACGGTCGTCCGTTCGGCGGGCGTCAGGGCGGGGAATACGAGTTCCAGAAGCAGCAGCCGGTGCGACCCTACGGCTCCGGCGAGCTCGGCTGACCCGGCACCGCGAGCATCAGTCCGCCCAGACCCCGGTCGCGAGGAAGTGCTCCAGGCGGGCGCGGTGCGGGGCGAGGTCCCACCCCTGCTGCGCGACCCACTCGTCGGAGTAGTAGGTGTTGGCGTAGCGCACGCCGCTGTCGCAGATGAGGGTCACGACGCTGCCGGTCTCGCCCGCGGCACGCATGCGGGCGATGAGCTGGAACGCACCGGAGAGGTTGGTGCCGGTGGAGCCGCCCGCCCAGTGCAGCGTGCGCTCGCGCAGCAGGCGGATCGCGGCGATCGAGCCCGCGTCGGGCACCTGGATCATCTCGTCGATCACGGTCGGGACGAAGGATGCCTCCACGCGGGGGCGGCCGATGCCCTCGATGCGGCTCGGGCGCCCGGCGGGCGGGTCGACGGTCCCGGCCCATCCGTCGTAGAAGGCGGAGCCCTCGGGGTCGACCACCGCGATCCGGGTGTCGTGCCGGCGGTAGCGCACGTAGCGGCCGAAGGTCGCGCTCGTGCCGCCGGTGCCCGCACCCATGACGATCCACCGCGGGATCGGATGCCGCTCCTGGGCGAGCTGGCTGAACACGCTCTCCGCGATGTTGTTGTTGCCGCGCCAGTCGGTCGCGCGCTCCGCGAACGTGAACTGGTCGAGGTAGTGGCCGCCGCACACCGACGCCAGGCGCTGGGCCTCCGGCGACATGTCCTCTGCGCGGTCCACGAAGTGACAGGTCCCGCCGTAGAACTCGATCAGGTCGATCTTCTCCTGCACGGTCGACCGGGGTACCACGGTGATGAACGGCAGACCGAGCATCCGCGCGAAGTACGCCTCGGACACGGCGGTCGACCCGCTCGACGACTCCACCAGCGTCGTGTCCTCGCGGATGCGCCCGTTCACCAGCCCGTACAGCAGCAGCGACCGCGCCAGCCGGTGCTTGAGCGAGCCCGTCGGGTGCACCGACTCGTCCTTCAGGTACAGGTCGATGCCCCACTCGGCCGGCAGCGGGAACAGGTGCAGGTGCGTGTCGGCGCTGCGGTTCGCGTCGGCTTCCAGCAGGGCGATCGCGGTGCTGGTCCAGTCGCTCATGTCTTCGAGCGTAGTGGGGCTGCCCTCAGCCGACGGTACCCGCGGGCGAGGCCCCGCCGTCGCCGTCGACGTGCAGCAGCGACGCCTGCGACTGCTCCTGCTGCAACTGGAACTCGAAGCGCGAACGGTCGCCGCGGTGGTAGGCGATGAAGTACTCGATGGGCGTGCCGTCCTCGCTGCGGCTGACGCTGCGCAGCCGGAGCAGGGCCGAGCCGGCGCTGACGCCCAGGTGCTGCGCCTGCTCGTGCGTGGCGACGGTCGCCTCCGCGGAGCGCACGCCGTGCGTCGCCACGATGCCGTGCATCGCCAGCAGCCGGTACAGCGACCCCTCGGTCAGGTCGGCGCCGAGCGTGACCCCGCCGACGGCCTCGGGCATCCACGTGGTCGACAGCGACCAGGGCTCCCCGTCGACGTGCCGCAGCCGCTCGAGCGCCACCACGGGCGACCCGACCGGCACTTCCAGCGCCAGCGCGACCTCCTCGTCGGCCACGGTCTGCTCGTGCCGCAGCACGTCGCTGTGCACGTGCCCGCCGCGACGCTCCACGTCGTCGTACAGGCCGACGAGGGTGTGCACCAGGCTCTCGCTCGTGCGCGGGCGGGAGACGAACGTGCCCTTCCCCTTCACCCGCTCGACCAGCCCCTCGTGCTCGAGCTGCGCGAGCGCTTGGCGCACGACCGTGCGCGAGATGCCGTAGCGCTCGCACAGGCGGTGCTCGCCGGGCAGCGGGTCGCCGGGCTGCAGGCCGTCGCGGGCGATGCCGTCGATGATCAGCTGCCGCAGCTGGTCGTACATGGGGGCGGCGGAGTGGCGGTCGATCGCGTCCTCGACGGTGGTCATCAGTACGCCACCCCCGCGTGCAGGATCACGTTCGCATACGGGGTGAACTCGCCGGAGCGCACGAACGCCCGTGCCGTGCGGGTGCGCTGCTTGAACTCGACGTGCGGCACCAGCTCGATCTCGAAGCCCATCCCGGCGAAGCGCTCGCGCAGGGCATCCAGCACCTCCGGGCTCTTCTCCGCGACCTCCGCGGATACCGTGGCGCCCTCCACCACGAGCTCGGCGAGCACGGTGTCGAGCACGTCGAGGAAGGCGGGGGCGCCCGGGCGGTAGGCCAGGTCGATGCGCTCCGACCCCGGGGGGATGGGAAGGCCGGCGTCGGTCACGACGATCGTGTCGGTGTGGCCGGTCTCGCTGATCACCCGGGACAGGGCGGGGTTGATCGTGGTGGACGTCTTGCGCATCGGTGCTCCTGGCTGGTCAGTTCGCGACGGGGGCGGTCTCGCGCTCGGTGAGGAACGCGTCGACCTCGGCGCGGTGCGGAAGGCTCGGCGACGCGCCCTGCTTCGTGACGGCGAGGGCGCCGGCGGCGGTCGCCAGGCGCACGGCGTCGGTGAGGGTGCTGCCGCTCGCGAGGGCGGCACCGAGGTAGCCCGCGTAGGCGTCGCCCGCGGCCGTGGTGTCGACGGCCTCGACGGGGAACGGCGGAACGACCGTCGCGCCCTCCGCGGTGACCACGCACGACCCCTGTCCGGCGAGCGTGACGACCGCGGCGCCCACGCCCTGGGCGAGGAACCAGCGGCCCGCGCGCTCGGCCGACGCCGCGTCGGTCACCTCGATGCCGCTGATGAGCGACGCCTCGGTCTCGTTGGGCGTGACGATGTCGATGCTGCGCCAGAGGGCGGGCGGGAGCTCCGCGGCGGGGGCGGGGTCGAGGATCACGGTCATGCCGTGCTCCCGCCCGCGGGCCGTGATGTGGGCGGTCAGCGCCGACGGCGTCTCCAGCTGGGTCAGCAGGACGGACGTGGTGGGGGCGAGGGCGGTGAGCGCCTCGTCGATCTGCGCGGTGCTGAGCGCGGCGTTCGCGAGCGGCACCATCACGATGTCGTTCTGCGCCGACGCGTCGACGCGGATGTGCGCGATGCCCGTGGGGCCGGGGACCGTGCGCAGGTGGGTGAGGTCGACACCGGCGGCCGTGAGCCCGTCCACCACGAGGTCGTGGAACAGGTCGTCTCCCACGCAGCCGACGAAGCTCGTGCGTGCACCGGAGCGTCCGGCCGCGACCGCCTGGTTCGCCCCCTTGCCGCCGAGCATGAGCGTGAACTCGTCGCCCAGGATGGTCTCGCCGCGGGCCGGCAGCCGACCGGAGAAGGTGGTGACGTCGGCCGTGACGCTGCCGACGATGACGACGCCGGTGCGGTCGCCGGGGTGTGCGGGTGTCATCTCGCTCCTGATCCTCCTCGACAGCGCGGGCGCTCCGGTGGCGTTGACTAGGCTCGGAGCTGTCATTACATTAGCCGAAACCGAACCTGTAACGACAGGTTCCCGCGAGGAGACCCCGATGACCCCGATCGCGCCCCGCCTGTACGTCGACAGCGCCGACGTCGACCGCGTCTCCCGGCTGCTCGCCGCGGGCGTGGTCTACGGGGTCACCACCAACCCCACGATCCTCGAACGGGGCGGCCGCACCGCCGCGGAGATCCCCGACCTCTACGCCCGATGGGTCGAGGAGGGTGCCCGCGAGGTGTTCTTCCAGACCTGGGGCGGCGACACCGCCTCCTTCCTGCGCAACGCCGAGGGCATCCGGGCGCTGGGCGACCGGGTGGCGGTGAAGGTCCCCGCCACGCCCGACGGCTTCGCGGCCGCGTCCGCCCTCGTGCGCGACGGGGCGACCGTGCTCGTCACGGCCGTGTACTCCGTGGCGCAGGCCCTCGCGGGCGCCGCGATCGGCGCCCGGTACCTCGCGCCCTACCTCGGCCGGATGCGCGACGCGGGCGTCGACGGCGAGGTCGTGATCGCGCGGATGCAGGAGATGTGCGCGGGGACCGACTCGAACGTGCTCGCCGCGTCGCTGCGGTCGGCGGAGGATCTGGTCGGCCTCCGACGCGCCGGCGTGCCCTACTTCACCGCCGCCCCCGACGTGCTCGACCAGGTGCTGTCGAACCCGGTCAGCGACGCCTCCGCCGCCGAGTTCGACGCGGCCATGGTGCGCCTGGGAGCCTGACCCGCCCCGCTCGCTCCGTCGCGGTGCGGCTCAGGCGGTCGCGGCCTGCCGCAGCCAGCGCTCCACGCCCGCGATGTGGGCCGTGGCGAGCGACGTGGCGAGAGCGGAGTCGCGCTGGGCGATGGCGTCGGCGATCGCGCGGTGCTCCGACAGCGTGCGCTCGACCGCGCCGCCCTCGGTGAGCCCTCGCCACACGCGAGCCCGCACGGTCTGGCTGCTCAGGTGCTCGATCAGGCTGGCCAGATAGGCGTTGCCCGCCATCGCCACGATGTCGCGGTGGAAGCGGATGTCGTGGTCGACGAGCTCCTCGATGCTCACGCCGGCGTCGATGCCGGCGACCTCCTCCTGCACGGCCGCGATCGCCTCCTCGCTGCCGAGCGTCGCGGCGAGCCCGGTCGCCTGCGACTCGAGCATCCGCCGCACCGCGAACATCTCCAGCATCGAGTCGTCGTCGTGCATGTCGACCACGAACGCGATCGCCTCGAGCAGCAGATGCGGCTCCAGGCTCGTGACGTAGGTGCCGTCGCCGCGGCGCACGTCGAGCACGCGGATCACCTCGAGCGCCTTGACCGCCTCGCGCATCGAGTTGCGCGAGAGCCCGAGTCGTTCGGACAGCTCCTTCTCCGGGGGCAGGCGATCGCCGGGCGCCAGTTCGCCCGACACGATCATCGCCTTGATCTTCTCGATCGCCTCGTCAGTGACAGCCATGGCGTCATCCTTGCACAGTGATCGGATGTCTACGGCAGGATGGGGGCATGCGCACCCTCGACTCGCACCTGCACCTGTGGGACCCGGAGGTTCTGACCTACTCGTGGCTGGAGGGGCCCCTCGCCGGGCGGTTCGCCGCGGAGGAGATCGAGAGCGCCCGCATCGACGGGTCGACCGAGGAGCGCGCGATCTTCGTGCAGGCGGGCACCGCGGTCGACGACGAGCTCGACGAGGTGCGGTGGGTCGCGGGACAGGCCGAGCGGCTCGGGGTGGTCGGCATCGTCGCGGGTGCCCGACTCGACCGCGGCACCGACACGACCGTGCACCTGGAGAGCCTCACGGCGGAGCCGCTGGTGGTGGGCGTGCGGCACATCCTGCAGGACGAGCCGGATGCGGTGGCGCTGTCGTCCGCGTTCGTGACGGGCGCGCGAGAGGTCGCGGCCCACGGCTGGGCGTTCGACGCGTGCGTGCGGTCGTGGCAGCTGCCCGACGTCGCGCGGCTGTCCGCCGCGATCCCCGAGCTGCGCATGGTGCTGGATCACCTCGGCAAGCCCGCGGTCGGCACCGCGCACGCTCCGCTGGCCCCGACGGCGGAGTGGGAGCGCGACCTCGCCGAGCTCGCACGCCACCCGCAGGTGTACTGCAAGGTGTCGGGCCTTCCGGCGGAGGCGGGTGGTGACTGGAGCCTCGCGCAGCTCGAGCCGTTCCTGGACACCGCGGCCGACGTCTTCGGGCCGGAGCGCCTGATGTGGGGTACCGACTGGCCGGTCTCCGCGGTCGGCCCCGCCGGGACGGACGCCGCCCCGGACGCCGCCTCGGACGCCCCGTCGACGTATCAGCCGACCGCCCGCAGCCGCTGGGCCGACGCGGTCTCGACGTGGGCGGACTCCCGCGGCATCGACCGGACCGCCCTCTTCCACGACACCGCCGCCGCGTTCTATCGCCTCTGACCCCCCCGCCCCGTCCGCCCCATCCCGTCGCGCGGTGCGCGTGCGATATGTCACCCCCGAAGCCCCTGCGCGGCACGTTTTCGATCCCGCACCGACTCCGCACCTCAGGCCGCACGCGAGAGGGCCCGGCGTCTCAGGGAGTCGCCGGGCCCTCTCGTCGAGGAGGGTGCGAGGTCACTCGGGGCGGAGCCGCAGCTGCGCCATCCCGCCGTCCACCTCGAGGAACGTGCCCGTGGTCGAGCCCGCGCCCGGTCCCACCAGGTAGGCGACGGCCGCGGCGACCTCGTCCGGGCTGACGAGCCGTCCGTGGGGCTGTCGTGCTTCGAGGGCGGCGCGCTCGGCCTCGGGGTCGGCGGCGGAGTCGAGCAGCCGCCCGACCCAGGGGGTGTCGGCGGTGCCGGGGTTCACGGCGTTGACGCGGATGCCCTCGCGCAGGTGATCGGCGGCCATCGCGCGGGTGAGGGCCGACACGGCGCCCTTCGACGCGGAGTAGAGCGCGCGCTGCGGGAGGCCGGTGGTGGAGGCGATCGACGCGGTGTTGCACACGGCGGCGGCGGGCGACTTCCGCAGCCACGGCAGTGCCGCCGAGGTCACGCGGGCGATGCCGGTCACGTTGATCGAGAGCACGCGCGCCCACTCGTCGTCGTCGTTCGCGGCGATGTCGCCCTGCGCGCCGATGCCGGCGTTGTTGACCACGATGTCGATGCGGCCGAAGCGCTCGGCGACCGCGGCCACGGCCGCGTCGACGCTCGCGCGGTCGGACACGTCGGCCGTGAACGCGGCGAAGCTCTCGTCGGCGTTCGTCGTGTCACGGTCGAGCACGGCGATCGTGGCGCCGTCGTCGTGCAGTCGGCGGGCGATCGCCGCGCCGATGCCGGAGGCTCCGCCCGTGACGATCGCCACCAGGCCGTCCATCGTTCCGCTCACTTCTGCGCCTCCCATGCCACGAACTCCTGTCGCTGCCGGCCGAGGCCGTCGATCTCGATCTCCACCACGTCGCCCGGGGCGAGATAGGGGTACTTGCCCGACAGGGCCACGCCCTGCGGGGTGCCGGTGAGGATCAGGTCGCCGGGCTCCAGCGTCACGTACTGCGACAGGTGGTGCACGATCTGCTCGACCGGGAAGATCATGTCGCTCGTGTTCGAGTCCTGCCGCGGCTCGCCGTTGACGAAGCTGCGGAGGCCGAGGGCCCGGTGGTCCACCTCGTCGGGCGTGACCAGCCACGGTCCGGTGGGGTTGAAGCCGAACGCGATCTTGCCCTTCGACCACTGCCCGCCCGACACCGCGATCTGGAAGTCGCGCTCCGACACGTCGTTCGCGGCGACGAAGCCGGCGACGTGCGCCATCGCCTCGTCGGGGGAGTCGAGGTAGGCGGCGCGGGCGCCGATCACGATGCCGAGCTCGACCTCCCAGTCGGTCTTCTCGCTGCCGCGCGGAATCGTGACGGTGTCGTTCGGGCCGACCACGGTGTTCGGGGTCTTGAGGAAGATGATCGGGATGGTCGGCGGCTCGGAGCCGGACTCGGCCGCGTGCGCGGCGTAGTTCATGCCGATGCAGATGACCGCGCTGGGGCGGGCGATGGGGGCGCCGACGCGCATCCCCGCAGCGTCGGGCAGCTCGGGGAGCTCTCCGGCGTCGCGCGCGGCGGCGACGCGGGCGGCGACGTCTCCGGCGAGGAAGTCGCCGTTGACATCGGATGTCAGTGGGCGGAGGTCGAGGTAGCGGTCACCCTCCACGAGGACGGGGATCTCCGCCCCAGGGGTGCCGAGCCGCGCGAACTTCATGATTCTCCTGATCGTTCGGGAAGCCGCTCTGCGGCGGCCGGTCTCGTTGACAGTATAGACATCGGATGTTTACACTCCAAGGGATCCGCACGGAAGAAGTCCCGTGCATGGAGAGGAATCCCGTGAGCCGTATCGTCGCCCTCGACACCACCGACATCCGCTTCCCTACGTCCCTGAGCCTGGACGGGTCGGACGCGATGAACCCCGACCCCGACTACTCCGCCGCGTACGTCATCGTGCGCACGGATGCGGAGGACGACATCGAGGGGCACGCGTTCGTGTTCACGATCGGACGGGGCAACGACGTGCAGGTGGCTGCGATCGACGCCCTCGCGGGGCACCTGGTCGGCCGGGAGCTCGAACCGCTGCTCGACGACATGGGCGGCACCTTCCGCGAGATCATCGGCGACTCGCAGCTGCGCTGGCTCGGGCCGGAGAAGGGCGTCATGCACATGGCCATCGGCGCCGTGATCAACGCGCTGTGGGATATCAAGGCCAAGCGCGCGGGCCTGCCGCTGTGGCAGCTCCTCGCCCGGATGACGCCGGAGGAGCTGGTCGACCTGGTCGACTTCCGCTACCTCACCAACGCCCTCACCCGCGACGAGGCGCTCGACATCCTCCGCGCCGCCGAGCCCGGTCGCGCCGAGCGGGAGCAGCAGCTGCTCGCCACCGGCTACCCCGGCTACACCACCAGCCCGGGGTGGCTGGGCTACTCCGACGAGAAGCTCGAACGCCTGGCGCGCGAGGCGATGGCCGACGGCTTCACGCAGATCAAGCTCAAGGTCGGCGCCGACCTGCAGGACGACATCCGCCGCTTCCGCAAGGCGCGCGAGGTCTGCGGCCCCGACTTCCCGATCGCGATCGATGCCAACCAGCGCTGGGAGGTATCGGAGGCGATCGAGTGGGTGAACGCCCTCGCCGAGTTCCACCCCGCCTGGATCGAGGAGCCCACGAGCCCCGACGACATCCTCGGGCACGCCGAGATCGCCCGCGGGGTGGCGCCCATCCGCGTCGCCACCGGCGAGCACGCGCAGAACCGCATGATCTTCAAGCAGCTGCTGCAGGCCGACGCGATCTCCGTCATGCAGATCGACGCCGTGCGCGTGGCCGGGGTCAACGAGAACATCGCGAACCTGCTGCTCGCCGCGAAGTTCGACGTGCCGGTCTGCCCGCACGCCGGCGGCGTCGGGCTGTGCGAGGCCGTGCAGCACCTGTCGATGTTCGACTTCGTCGCCGTCTCGGGCACGCGCGAGGGCCGGCTGATCGAGTTCGTCGACCACCTGCACGAGCACTTCGTCGTGCCGACCGACATCCAGGGCGGCTCGTACATGGCGCCCACCGCGCCGGGTACCGGCATGGAGATGAAGACCGACAGCATCGCCGAGTACACCTGGACGGGTGCGCATGTCGGTGCCTGACCGCCTGGCCGTCCCGACGCTCGGCTACGGTGCCGCGAACGTCGGCAACCTGTTCCGGGAGCTGTCCGACGACGACGCCTGGGCCGTGCTGGATGCGGCGTGGGAGAGCGGCATCCGCTTCTACGACACCGCGCCGCACTACGGGCTCGGGCTGTCCGAGCGTCGTCTCGGAGCCTTCCTGCGCACGAAGCCCCGCGACGAGTACGTGCTGTCCACCAAGGTCGGACGGCTGCTGCGCCCCAACCCCGACCACGCGGGCGGTCTCGACACCGCGAACGACTTCCATGTGCCCGACACCCTGCAGCGCGTGTGGGACTTCTCGGCGGAGGGCATCCGCACGAGCCTCGACGAGTCGCGCGAACGCCTCGGCATCGAGCGCATCGACCTGCTCTACCTGCACGACCCCGAGCGCCACGACCTCGACCTCGCGCTGGCGGAGGCCCTCCCCGCGCTGGAGCAGGTGCGTGCGGACGGCGAGGTGACCGCGATCGGCATCGGCTCGATGGTGTCGGAGGCGCTCGCCGCGTCGGTGCGGGCCGCGGACCTCGACCTGGTCATGGTCGCCGGGCGGTACACGCTGCTCGAACAGCCCGCCGCGGTCGACGTGCTGCCGGCGTGCCGCGAGACCTCGACCGGCATCGTGGCGGCCTCGGTGTTCAACTCCGGGCTGCTCGCGTCGAACGAGCCGCGGCGCGACGGACGCTACGAGTACGGGCAGCTGCCGGACGAGCTGTGGGACCGGCTGGTGCGCATCGCCGCGGTGTGCGCCGACCACGGGGTGCCGCTGCCCGCGGCCGCGATCCAGTTCCCGCTGCAGTCCGACGTGGTGCGCTCGGTGGTCGTGGGCGGCAGTCGCCCCGCACAGCTGACGCAGAACGCCGAGTACGCTGCGCGGGAGATCCCGTCCGCACTGTGGGAGAACCTCGCCGCCGAGGGTCTCATCCCCGCCTGACCAGAGAGGAGCCCTCGTGCTCGAAGGAATCCACCCGCTGCTGACCGGCGAACTGCTGCTGCACCTCGACCGCATGGGGCACTCCGACGCCGTGGTCGTCGCCGATGCGCACTTCCCCGCGTGGGGGCTGGGCGCCCGGGTGGTCGACCTCCCCGGCACGACGACGCCCGAGGTCGTCGCGGCGATCCGCACGGTGCTGCCCCTCGACGATGCGCCCGGCCTCGACCTGATGGCGTCGGCCGACGGCGAGGTGCTCGACGTGCAGCGCGAGCTCATGGACGCGGCGGGCACGGCGGTCGACACGACCCGGTTCGTGGAGCGTTTCGCCTACTACGACGTCGCCCAGGACGCGTATCTCCTGGTGCGCACGGGCGAGACCCGCAAGTACGGCAACGCGCTGCTCCGCAAGGGCGTCGTCGGCCACCCCTCCGCCTGACGATCGGTTCACGACTCAGGGGAACAGCGGGGACACTCGGCCTCCCGCGCGTACCGGCGCCGGGCGCGCCCCTTCTGCGGAGTTGTGAACCGGCTCAGGCGCCCACGGTGCGTGCGGTGTGATGCGGGTCAGCGGCCGCGGGTGGATTCGCGGATGACGAGCTCGGCGGGGAACGGCGGGGTCGCGGGCGGGGGAGCCGCGGGGTCGGCGAGCTGAGCCAGCAGCGCTGCACCGGCCGCGCGACCGATCTCGTAGCCGGGCTGGCGGACGCTCGTGAGCGGCACCACGCTCTGGTGCGCCTCGGCCACGTCGTCGAAGCCGACCAGCGCGATGTCCTCCGGCACGCGGATGCCGTGCCGCAGCAGCTGTGTCAGCACGCCGAGCGCCACCATGTCGTTCGCGGCGAAGATCGCATCGGGCCGTTCGTCCGCGGGTTGCGCCACGATCTCTGCCCCCGCGGTCAGTCCGTCCTCGGTGGCGAGGTGCCCGACCTCCCGCACCTCGACCTCCGCGCCCGTGCCCGCCGTGGCGTCGCGCAGTCCCGCCAGGCGGTCGTTCGACTCGGTCACCGCGGGGTTGCCCAGGAAGAGGATGCGCCGCCGCCCGAGGTCGACGAGGTGCTCGCCGGCGAGCAGTCCGCCCGCGCGGTCGTCGAACAGCACGGAGGCGACGGTGGCGGATTCGCGGATCGGCCCGACCACGACGGAGCGGATGCCGCGATCGGCGAGTCGCTCCAGGCGCGGCACCACGTCGCCGAGCGGGTAGATGACGATGCCCTGCACGCGATGCGCCTCGAACATGTCGATGTTGCGCTGCTCGCGGTCGGCATCCCGGTCGCTGTTGCTGAAGAAGAGCGACCAGCCGCCCTCGCGCGCCACGTCGTCGACACCGCGGGACAGCTCGTGGAAGTACGGCAGCCACGCGTCGAGAAGGATCAGCGCCAGGGCCTTGCTCGACCCCGCCCGCAGCTGCCGTGCCGATTCGTTCGGTACGAAGCCCAGCTGCTCGATGGCCGCCCGCACCTTCTCCCGGCTGCCCTCCCCGAGCACGTGGGGGTGGTTGAGGTAGTTGGAGACCGTCGAGGAGGAGACGCCGGCGAGGGCGGCCACGTCTTTCACGCTGGCGGGCATCGGTCTCCTTCGTCGATACGGGCCGAGGCGACCCCGGCGGCGACACCAGGCTAGCCGAGGGATTGCAACGTGCCAAGAAAGTTCTTGACAGGCCGTCGTCGTCGGACCTAACGTGTGTCGAACCCGGAATTGGAACGTGCCAAGTCCGGACGGCGACGGTGCCGCACACCCGCCGGGAGAGGTCTCATGAACATCGGCTGTCACGGACTCGTCTGGACCGGAACCTTCGACGCCGACGGTATCCGCCTCGCGGTGGAGAAGACGAAGCGGGCCGGGTTCGACCTGATCGAGTTCCCGCTGATGGACCCGTTCACGTTCGACGTCGCGGCGGCGAAGGGCGCCCTCGCCGAGCACGGTCTCGCGGTCAGTGCCTCCCTCGGGCTCTCCGCGGAGACCGACGTCACGAGCTCCGACCTGGATGTGGTCGCGGCCGGTGAGGCGCTGCTGCTGCGCGCGGTCGAGGTGCTGGCCGAGCTGGGCGGGACCCACTTCTGCGGCGTGATCTACAGCGCCATGCAGAAGTACATGGACCCGGTGACACCGGAGGGGCTCGCGTCGAGCCGTCGCGCGATCGCCCGGGTCGCCGACCACGCCGCCGAGCGCGGGGTCTCGGTGTCGCTCGAGGTGGTGAACCGCTATGAGACCAACGTGCTCAACACCGCGCGGCAGGCCCTGGCGTACCTGGCGGAGGTGGACCGCCCGAACCTCGGCGTGCACCTGGACACGTACCACATGAACATCGAGGAGTCGGACATGTTCGCCCCGGTGCTCGACGCGGCTCCGGCGCTGCGGTACGTGCACATCGGCGAGAGCCACCGCGGGTACCTGGGCACCGGCACGGTCGACTTCGACACGTTCTTCAAGGCGCTCGGCCGCATCGGCTACGACGGGCCGATCGTCTTCGAGTCGTTCTCGTCGGCGGTGGTCGCTCCCGACCTCAGTCGCATGCTGGGCATCTGGCGCAACCTCTGGACCGACAACGACGAGCTCGGCGCGCACGCCAACGCCTATATCCGCGACAAGCTCGTCGCGGTCGACTCGATCCGGCTGCACTGAGCCGGGTCAGCGGCGACGGGATCCTCGGTCGAGATCAAGATGTTATTACAGGTCTTCCCGATCGAATGATCTTTAGATACATTTAGATACAACTTGCACCAGCCCGGGTGCAGGACGCAGAATTGATCCGATGTTTACGGCGGAATGATCCGCCAATCGCGAGACGACCTCCAAGGAAGCAGGTGAGCGCATGAGTGGACCCATCCTCAGGGTCGAGGGGATCAGCAAGGGATTCCCCGGCGTGCAGGCGCTGAAGGATGTGCACCTCGAGGTGCGCGAGGGCGAGGTGCTCGTGCTCGTGGGAGAGAACGGCGCCGGCAAGTCCACGCTGATGAAGATCCTCTCCGGCATCTACACCAAGGACGAGGGCACCATCACGTTCGAGGGCCGCGAGGTCGAGCTCACCAGCCCGCTGCAGGCGCAGGAGCTCGGCATCACGATCATCCATCAGGAGCTCAACCTGATGCCCGACCTCACCGTCGCCCAGAACATCTACGTCGGCCGCGAGCCCACGACCGGCCCGTTCCTGTCGGAGCGCAAGCTCAACGCGCAGACGGCGGAGCTGCTCCAGCGCCTCGGCATCCACCTCAACCCGCGACAGCTCGTCGGCGAGCTCACGGTGGCCGAGCAGCAGATGGTCGAGATCGCCAAGGCGCTGTCGTTCAACGCCAAGGTGCTCATCATGGACGAGCCCACCTCGGCCCTCACCGACAGCGAGGTCGAGACGCTGTTCGTGCTGATCGAGCAGCTCAAGGCGCGCGGCACCGGCATCGTCTACATCTCGCACCGGATGGACGAGCTGCGGCGCCTCGCCGACCGCGTGACCGTCCTCCGCGACGGCACATACATCGGATCACTCGACAAGGCGGAGATCACGATCCCGAAGATCATCGAGATGATGGTCGGCCGCGTGATCGACGAGGGGACCCGCCCGCAGGCCCGCGAGCACCTGAACGACCCGGTCGTGCTCGACGTGCAGGGGCTGTCGACGAAGACCCTCCTGAAAGACGTGTCGTTCCAGCTGCACAAGGGCGAGATCCTCGGGTTCGCCGGCCTCATGGGCGCGGGACGCACCGAGACCGCCCGTGCCGTGATCGGCGCCGACCACCGCGACGGCGGCACCATCACCATCGGCGGGCGCCAGGCGCGGATCGCCCAGCCCGCCGACGCGGTCAAGCACGGCGTGGGCTACCTCTCCGAAGACCGCAAGCTGCTCGGGCTCATGCTCGAACAGGACGTCACGTTCAACACCGTGCTCGCCTCGCTCGGCAGCTACGCCAACGGCATCGGCTGGATGGGCGACGGCAAGGCCAAGAACCGCACCAAGGAGTACGTGCAGCAGCTGCGCGTGAAGACCCCCTCGGTCAACCAGGTCGTCAAGCTGCTCTCCGGAGGGAACCAGCAGAAGGTCGTCATCGCCCGGTGGCTGATGCGCGACTGCGACATCCTCATCTTCGACGAGCCGACGCGAGGCATCGACGTCGGCGCGAAGGAGGAGATCTACCGCCTCATGCAGCAGCTCGCCGACAGCGGCAAGTCCATCATCGTCATCTCGTCGGAGCTCCCCGAGATCCTGCGCGTCGCGAACCGCATCGCCGTGTTCGCGAACGGGCGCATCACCGGGACGCTCCGCAACGAGGAAGCCAGCCAGGAGAAGATCATGCAACTCGCAGCCCACGGGGAGGAAGACTGATGAGCACCCCACAGCAGCCCGGAGGGTCGACGACGACCATCATCCAGACGGCCGTGAACGAGAACACCGACAAGCGCGACATCGGCGGATTCCTGAAGCGCCAGTTCCAGCAGTCGCTGGCCTTCGGCACCCTGATCGTGCTGGTCATCTTCTTCTCGATCGCCAGCCCCAACTTCTTCACCTTCAGCAACATCGCCACCGTGCTGCTGTCGACCGCGGTCATCGGCATCCTCGCCCTCGGCACCACGTTCGTCATCATCACGGGCGGCATCGACCTGTCGATCGGCACCGGCATGGCCCTGTGCGCCGTGATGACCGGCGTGATCGTCACCAACCTCGGCCTCCCCGTCTGGCTGGGCGTGATCGGCGGCATCGCGACCGGTGTGCTGATGGGCCTCATCAACGGTGTGAACATCACGTTCCTCCGCCTTCCCCCGTTCATCGCCACGCTCGCGATGATGATGATCGCCGGCGGCCTCGCCCTCGTCATCTCGAACGTCGCGCCGATCTACTTCTCGACCTCGGCGCCCGACTTCAAGAAGATCGCGCTCGGCGTGATCATCCCCGGCATCCCGAACGCCGTGCTCATCACGGCCGCCCTCGCGATCGTGGCGTGGCTGGTGCTGTCGAAGACGCTCCTCGGCCGCTACACCTTCGCGATCGGCTCGAACGAGGAGGCCACCCGCCTCTCCGGTGTGAACACGCGCCGCTGGACGATCCTCATCTACATGTTCGCCGGGGCCTTCACCGGAGTCGCGGGCATCGTGATCGCCTCGCGCCTCGACTCCGCCCAGCCGCAGATCGGCACCGGGTACGAGCTGCAGGCCATCGCGGCCGTCATCATCGGCGGCACCTCTCTCCTCGGCGGACGCGGCTCGATCCTCGGCACCGTGATCGGCGCGCTGATCATGAGTGTGCTCGTGAACGGACTGCGCATCATGTCGATCCAGACCGAGTGGCAGAACATCGTCGTCGGCGTGGTCGTGCTGCTGGCGGTCTTCCTCGACTCGCTGCGCAACCGGCAGCGCACCTGAGACCAGGGCGGCGGCGAAACCCGTGCCCGCCGCCGCCCCACCCGGCCCCGGCCGGACCCGCGGAGTCCCTCCGCACAGGCACCAGGAATGTCCCACAGCCGGCCCTGGCCGGCATCACACAGAACCATCCGGCTCGTACTCAAACAATGGAGTTTTCATGAAATTCGGGAAGAAGACCGCCTTCGCAGCCCTCGTGGCCGCTTCCGCGCTCGTGTTCGCCGGCTGTGCCGGCGGTGGCGGCGACGTCATCGAGGAAGGCTCCGGCTCCGGCAGCGGCAGCGGCGACGGCGAGATGTACATCGCGCTCGTCTCGAAGGGCTTCCAGCACCAGTTCTGGCAGGCCGTGAAGAAGGGTGCGGAGCAGAAGGCCGAGGAGCTCGGCGTGAAGATCACGTTCGAGGGCCCCGCCGCGGAGACCGAGATCGCGCAGCAGCTCGAGATGCTGACCGCCGCGATCGACAAGAACCCCGACGCCATCGCCTACGCCGCGCTCGACCCCGAGGCGTGCGTCGCCCCGCTCGAGCAGGCGAAGTCGAAGGACATCCCGGTGGTCTACTTCGACGCCCCGTGTGACGGCGACGTGGGCCTGAGCCTCTCCGCGACCGACAGCAAGGTCGCGGGTGCGCTCGCGGCCGAGCACATGGCCGAGCTGATCGGCGGCGAGGGCCAGGTCGCGATCGTCGGCCACTCGCAGATCAACTCGACCGGTGTCGAGCGTCGCGACGGCTTCGTCGAGAAGATCGAGTCGGACTACCCCGACATCGAGATCGTCGACATCCAGTACGGTGACGGCGACCACCTCAAGTCGGCCGACATCGCCAAGACGCTGATCGCCGCCCACCCCGACCTCAAGGGCATCTACGGCACCAACGAGGGCTCCGCGATCGGTGTCGTGAACGCCGTCAACGAGCTGGGCCTGGAGAAGGGCAAGATCACCATCGTCGGCTTCGACTCCGGCGCCGCGCAGATCAACGCGATCAAGGACGGCACCATGGCCGGCGCCATCACGCAGGACCCGATCGGCATCGGCGCGCAGGTCGTGCAGGCCGCATACGACGCCGCGAACGGCGACGACGTCGAGGAGTTCTACGACACCGGTTCCTACTGGTACGACAAGAACAACATCGACGACGACAAGATCGCCGCGGTGCTCTACGAGTGACACCCCGCTGAACCACGGAGCCCCTCGCCTTGCGGCGGGGGGCTTCGTGTTTCCGGGACGGGAGGATCATCAGGACAGGATCTGACCGCGGTGCACGGCATCCTGTGCGGAACGAAAGGATGCACCATGCCCACACCTGCTCCCGTTCCTGCCGGGTCGAACACCGTCAACCCCTTCCTCATGACCGACGATGCCGCCCGCATCATCGATTTCGTGATCGAGGTCTTCGACGCCTCGGATGTGCCCCAGGCGCGAACGCTCGACACCGACGGCCTGATCCTGCATTCCGAGCTGCGCATCGGGGACTCGATGATCACGGTCGCCGACCGCAAGCCGGACTGGCCGTTCACCCCCGGGTTCCTCCAGGTGTACGTCGTCGACGTGGAGGCGACGCTGGCGCGGGCCGTCGCCCTCGGCGCCCGCGTCGTGACCACACCGACCGACTTCTTCGGTGACACGCTCGCGCGGTTCGTCGACCCCTCGGGCAACCTCTGGTGGGTCTACCGGCACGCCGCCCAGGAGCAGACCGACGACACGAGCGGTGAAGACGAGGCCTGGTCCACGGATGGCGCCGACACCGCCGAGGACTGGTCGAGTTTCACATCGCCGGAGTTGGACTACATCCACGAGAGCCTGGTCCAGGCGATCGCATCGCTCCGGGACCCGCGACTGCCGAGCTGAAGGGATTGCAGCCGTGTTGTTGATCCTCGCGCAGGTGCCCGTTGCCGAGTCGAACCGCCCAGCGGAGGTCGAAGGACATCCCGGCGGTCTCCTTCGACGCTCCGTGCGACGGCGACGGACGGGAGTCAGCAGCCGGCTGCGGTGGGCTGCTCGTCGCACGTGTAGCGGACCAGGGCGGACGTGGCCTCGTAGATGCGGATGCTCTGGGCGGGCCCGGCGACCGAGAGCTCTCCCGCGACGGGGAACCAGCCGTTGCCCAGGTCGACCTCGGCCGTGTAGCGGACCGTGGTGACGGCGGTGTAGGTGCCGCGGTCGCGGTAGACGTGGCTCGTCGGAGTCGGGGTGAACTGCGGCTGGTGGGCGGCGGCCCAGGTGCGGCCCCCGGTGGCGGTGGTGGCGCTGGTGCCGTCGCCGAACGTGGTGTCGAACGCGACGGGGGTGAAGCGCACCGTGACGGCCAGGTCGAGGATGGTGCCCTGCTGCGTGTGCGCGGTCGCGGCGGTGACGAAGTTCGTCGGAAGCCCCGCGACCCCGACCCCACCCGGCTCGGCCGCCGTGGCGACCGGCTCGGGAGCGAACCGGGCGAGATCCGAGATGGTGAGCGGGTCGCCGTCGGCGCTGGTGACACGGACACCGTAGATCCCGCACGAAGCCTTGTACGGGTACGGCACGGCGGCGCACGGGTCGGCCGGCTTCGGCTCGGCGCTGCCGTTCTTCCGACCGCGGGGAGCGCTGTCGCCGCGCGGTGCGGGGGTGGTCTGCGTCGCGGTGACGGTGAGGCTGGACGTACCGACGGTCGATAGCCAGGCTGATTCTTCACCGCCACCCGGGGGTGGCGATGTCGGCGGAACGGTGGTCGTCAGAGAAAGCAGGGCAAGCAGCGCCACTGTCGACGTCAGCATTCGAGCTCCTTGGTTGCATCGCTCGAAACGATCGCCAATCCTGTGCTCGTCAGCGCAGGCTTCAATTGCAATTCCAGTGCCTGCCGAGGCTGCCGGTCGGTCGACACGACGGACGCTCCGGTGGAATCCAAGACATCAACGTGCGACACGTCAATGCACAGTCTGGCGGTCACGTCCTCGCCGTCGTAGGAGATGGGGGTGAAGTGATCGAAGGTGGTCTCGCCGACCCGCCTCCATCCCTCTGCGTCGTAGTAGCTGTACGCCTTCTTGGCAGAGGAAAGCGCGTCTGCTCGCAACCACTTGTAGACGTCCTCGAATGTCCTCGCGTCGGTCAGTACGGTCGCATTGCCGGCGTCGTTGTAGGCGCGATAGGTGGCCTCGGCGGCGGCGAAGGCGTCCTTCTTCGAGGCGAACAGCGGGGTCGGCGTCGGAGACGGGGAGGGTTTCAGATCGGCAGTGCAGCCGGTGAGCAGGACGAGGGAGACGGCGAGGGCGGCGAGGGCGCGCGTCGAAAGGGAGTGGGGACGAGTCACCGGGCCACGGTACGTGCAACGCCGGCGCGTCGGTCCGGGTTGTCCACAGGAGCCCGCGCGCGCACCTCGGACAGGGGCTCAGACGCGGCGGAGGAAGGTGAGGATCGAGGCCGGCTCGACGATCAGCTCTTGCAGCGCGGCGTTGAACGGGACCCCGGCGGACGCCGCGAGGTGCTCCTGGAACGCGGCCTCGTCGCGGTACACCTCGTATACGAAGAAGCGGTCGGGGTCGTCGACGAGTCGCGTGGCGTCGAACACCACGTTGCCCTCCTCGGCGCGGACGATCTCGGCGAACTCCCGCAGGAGTGCGGCGACCCGGTCGGCTGCCCCGGGCTTCGCGGTGAAGACGGCGTGCAGGATGGTGGGTTCGGTCATGGGGGCTCCTCGGGTGGAGGCGACGAGACGGCGTCGGGCGGCGCGGTCTCAGTGGTCGAGGGTGAGCAGTCGTGCGGGCGTGTGCACGAGCATACGCTGCACGGCCGCATCGCCGACCGCGTCGCGCAGTCGCGGCAGGTACCGGTCGCCGAGGTAGGCGAGCCCGGGCATCCCGCCGTAGGCGATGTACCGCGTGCGCCGGGCGACGTCGCCGCCGAGCACGATGCGGTCGCCCGCACCGCGTTCCACCACGGCGGCGGTCAGGGCCAGCAGTTCCGCGTCGGATCGGGTGCGCGGACGGGCGAAGCCGTCGTAGCCGAGGTGGGCGCCGCGCTCCGCGAGCGACACGTGGAGTCCGGGGTCGGGGTCGCGGTCGGCGTGGGCGAGCACGACCCGATCGCTCGCCACGCCCTCGGCCGCGAGTAGATCGAGCACCTCGTGCGCCGCCGTGCAGAACTCCAGGTGCACCATGACGGGGGCACCGGTCTCGCGGTGCGCGGCCGCCACCGCGCCGAGGGTCGTGCGCTCGAACGGGCTGATGCGCCAGTAGTCGATGCCCGCCTTGAGCATCCCCGCGCGCACCGGGGCGCCCGTGGGCGAGGTCGCGACGGGCACATCGGGCGCGGCGAACACCGCGTCGTCGGAGGCGGGCATGCCGCGGGTGAGGTCCGCCACGAACAGTGCGGACAGCCGCTCCGCGTCCCACACCTGCATCGGGTGGTCGTCGCCGTAGTGGGCTTCGCGGTGCCGCCCCGTGGTCGCGACGATGCCCAGTCCGGTCGCCGCGCTGATGCGGGCCAGCGCCTCCGGGTTCCGGGCGAGCCCGAACGGCGTGGCGTCGACCATCGCGTCGAAGCCGCTCGTCTGCAACGCCGCCGCCTCGTCGCCCGACGCCTGCTCGTCGTCGAGCTCGTCGCCCGGCAGCAGCGGCGACACCTGGAACAGGTGCTCGTGGTAGTTCACGCGCCCGAGCTCCGACGCGTCGACGTCGCCGAGCACCGTGCGCACGACGGGCATCAGCGCACCGACTCCGCTGCCGCGGCCAGCCGCTCCACGGTCTCGGGCGTCAGCTCCAGCTCGAACACGTCGGCCACCACCTGCGACCAGCCGTGGATGAAGTAGCGCCAGCCGTCGACCACGTGCAGGTCGCGCGACGCGCGCTGCGCCTCGGCCTGGTGCAGGAACTCCAGCGACCCGCGGTAGTTGAACTCCCACGCGTACGCGCCCGCGGGGAACACGACCGCGTCGCTGAGCGGCGAGCCGGGACGGTCCTTGCCGAGCCCCGTGGCGTTCGCGATCACGGAACCCGCGGGCGCCGCCGCCACCAGCGCATCGGCCTCCTCCGGCGTCTCCGTCACCACGTAGCGCAGCAGGTCGTCGGGGGTGCCGTGCTGGCGGTGCACCTCGCGCAGGTGGTCGAGCTTGTCCTGCGTGCGCGCGGTCACCGTGATGCGGGCGGGGGCGTCGGTGCGCTCCGCGAGGGCCCAGCTGAGCGCGGTGCCCGAGCCGCCCGCACCCAGGATGACGACCTCCGCCCCGGTGCGGGCGAAGTGGTCGGCGGGCAGGAAGTCGTTCAGGGCGAGGTCGACCGTGATCGGATCCTTCGCGCGGCCCGACAGGCGCGAGCCCCGCTTGGCGATGCTGGAGATCTCGGAGCACGACACCGCGAACGGGTCGAGCTCGTCGAACAGGTCGGACGCCGCCGCGTACACATTCATCTTGTGCGTGGTCACCAGGGCGCCCCGGTGGTGGGGGTCGTCGCGGATCTGCTCCACCATCGCGCGGTACTGCGCGGGGTCGGCGTCCATCGGCAGGTCGTGGCCCACGAGCCTGCGGGTCGGGAGGTCGAGGATGTCGGCCCAGAGCGGGAACACCTTCATGATCGAGGAGGACGCGGTGGTCACGCCCACGAACCCCATGTAGTCGGCGGTGGCGGTGTCCGCGGCGGGTGCGGCGGTGTCGGCGGTGGTGGTCATCGCATCTCCTGGGGAACGGGCACGG
The DNA here is from genome assembly GCF_004794315.1 of Microbacterium sp. PF5. Taxonomy (NCBI): domain Bacteria; kingdom Bacillati; phylum Actinomycetota; class Actinomycetes; order Micrococcales; family Microbacteriaceae; genus Microbacterium; species Microbacterium sp. PF5. Next base: position 33,932 of record NZ_SSDQ01000057.1, read on the forward strand.
GGTGGGCGGGCTCGGCGCCGCGCAGCACGGCGATCACGTCGTCGAGCGACAGGGAGCCCATGTTGTCGACGGCCTGGGTGGTCTGCGCACCGAGGTGGGGGGTGACGATCACGCGGTCGACGAGATCGGCCGCGAGCAGCGGGCTGTCGTGGGCGGCGGTGTCGCCGTCGAGCGTGTCGGCCGCGTAGCCGGCGAGCGTGCCGTCGCGCAGGGCCTCGGCCACCGCCTGTTCGTCGACCAGGTCGCCGCGGGCCGTGTTCACCAGCACCGTGCCGCGGCGCATGTCCGCGAGGCGCTCGGCGTCGACCAGCCGCTGTCCGCCCGGCGCGTGCAGGGTGATCACGTCGGCCGCGCGGAACAGCTCGTCGAGCGGGACCGGCTCCGCGCCCTGCGCCCGCACGAGCTCGACGGGAAGGAACGGGTCGGCCGCGAGCACCCGGGAGCCGAAGCCGCTCAGGCGCCGCGCGACACCCTGGCCGATACGGCCGAAGCCCACGATGCCCACGGTCGCGGCGCCGAGCTCGCGGCCGCGCCGCACACCCCAGTCGCCCGCTCGCACCCGGCGGTCGCCGTCTGGCACGAACCGGAGTGCCGCGAGCATGAGTCCCACCGCGTGGTCGGCGACCGCGTCGGCGTTGGCGCCCGGGGTGTTCGTGACGGGGATACCGCGCTCCCGGGCCGCCGCGAGATCGACGGCCTCGGTGCCCACGCCGTAGCGCGCCACCACCTTGAGCTTCGGTGCCGCGGCGAGGTGCGCCTCGGTCACGGGACCGGTGCCCGCGATCCACGCGTCGGCCCCGTGCAGCAGCGACCGCAGCTCGTCGAGGTCGTGATGCGCGGGCCCGCGGAGGATGCGGTGCCCCGCCCGCGCCGCGCGCTCCACCAGGTCGAGGTCGCCGTCGGAGAACGAGCGACTGGTGACGAGGATGACGCCCATCAGCGCGGCCGTCCGGCGAACCAGGGCGCGAGCGCGGTGTAGGCGTCGGCGAACCGGGCATGCCGTTCGGCGTACACCGCGTGCCGGGCGGGGTCGGGCGTGAACTCGGCTGTGACCTCGCTCAGCGCCCGCGCCGCCGAGAAGTCGGTGAGCCCGAGACCCACGGCTCCGGTGACCGCCGCGCCGAGGCTGTTCGCCTCTTCCACGATCGTGCGCCGCCGCACGGGCACGCCCCACACATCCGCGAGCACGGAGAGGTACACGTCGCTCTGGGCCCCGCCGCCCACCGCGTCGATGCGGTCGATCACGGCGCCCGACTCCCGGAACGCCTGGATGCACGTGAGCAGGTTGAACGCGGTGCCCTCCAGTACCGCCCGCACCAGGTGCGCCCGGCCGTGATGGCGCGCGAGACCCACGAACGCCCCGCGGGCGTCCGGATCCCACAGCGGAGAGCGCTCGCCGAGCAGATAGGGGAGGAAGTAGAGGTCGTCGGTGTCGACGTCGGCCGAGGCTTCGGCGGTCAGGCGCCCGGTCTCGGGGTGCGCGGGATCGGGCGACAGCGCCTCCGCGATCCACTGCACCGACGCGCCGCCCGCCTGCATGGTGGCCGTCGGGACGAACGAGCCGGGCACGACGTTGTCGAACGTGAAGGTGCGCATGGCCGGGTCGTGCAGCGGGGCATCCGCCGCGAACGAGATCCACGACGAGGTGCCCAGGCAGACGTAGGCGCCGTCCTCGGGGGCCACGACGCCGGAGCCGACCGCGGCCAGGGGTCCGTCGCCGCCGCCCATCACCACGCGCACTCCGGTGTGCAGGCCCAGGGCCTCGGCCGCCGCGGGGGTGAGGGGACCTGCGATCTGCGTCGACTCCAGGATCTCGGGGAACAGGACCGGGTCGAGCCGAGCGGCTGCCAGCACCTCGCTCGACCACGTGCCGGCGGCCTGGTCGTAGGCGTTCATGCCCGAGGCGTCGGAGCGGTCGGTGGCCAGGCGCCCGGTGAGCCGCAGCACGATGAAGTCCTTCGCGACGCACACCCGGCGCACGCGCGCCCACACGTCGGGCTCGTTGTCGCGCACCCACATGATCTTCTCGACCGAGTAGGTGGGGTTCAGGCGGTGGCCGAGGATGCCGTACGCCCGCTCGGCGCCGAGCGCGGCCTCGAGCTCGCGCTGCTGCGCCCCGGCGCGGGTGTCGGCCCAGATGATGGCGGGACGCGCGGGCTCGCCGTCGCCGTCGAGCAGCACGGCGCCCATCATCTGTCCGCTCACCACGAGCCCCGCGACGTCGGAGGGTGCCGTGGCGGTGCGTGCGAGCAGGTCGCGGGTGGCGGCGACGACCGCGTTCCACCAGTCGTCGGGGTTCTGCTCGGCGATCCCGCCCGCGGCGAAGTGCGCGGGATACGGCACCGTGACCGCGGCGATCAGGCGGCCGTCGTCATGGTGCAGCGAGGCCTTGTTGCCGGTGGTGCCGAGGTCGTGCGCGATCAGCATGGCCGGAGCCTATTCCGCGTACGGGCGCAGGTCGACGCCGGACTCCGCACGGTAGGCGCGCGAGCCCATGCCGTGCTCCAGCACCCACCCGTAGTCGTGCCCCGCGCCGCCCGGGTAGACGGCGAGGAAGGCGTAGGGCTCGTCGCCGGTGTTGACCGAGCGGTGCGCCCAGCCCGGGGGGATGTAGCCGATGGTGCCGGGGAGCATGTCGAGCCACTCGGTGCGCTCGCCGTCGAACATGAGCAGTCCGCCGCGGCCCTTCAGGGCCAGGTAGATCTCGCCCTGGTGGTCGGGGTGCTGGTGGCCCTTCGTCATCCACAGCTCGCCCGACGTGTCCCCGGGCATGATCGTCGTGATCGACTGCGGCAGCTCGCGGTCGACCTCGGCTACGGGGGAGCTGACGACGGTGTAGACCACCGGGTCGTCGCCCGATGCGGAGGCGGCCCAGGCGTCGTGATCCCGGAACAGGCCCTCGAGGTCGGACATCCGCCGCGTGAGCGTGGGGCCCTCGGGGGAGAGCGTCAGCTTCTCGGCGTCGAAGGCGATGGCCATCGGCGGGATCGGCGGGGTCTGGTACTCGGGCATCGATGCTCCTCGGACGGAATGCTGCGGCGCTGCGCAACCTGTAATGACAAGCTCACTGTACCTGTTATGACAGGTTGCGTCCAGTGCTCGCCTGCGCGGACCCGCGTGCGCGCCTGCGGCATCTCCGGGCGCTCACCGGGCGAGCACGCGCTCCAGATGTTCCCGGCCCTCGCGGATCGCCGCCGCCGTCACGGCCACCCACCCGGGGTACTCGGCGTGCCCGGCTGGGAGCACGGCGAGCTCGACCTCGCGGGCACCGGCGGCCACGGCGAACTGTCCCTGCGGCGGCACGTACTGGTCCCACAGGGCGGCCTCCACGCGCACCGGCATGCGCGCGAAGCCGATGCTCGTGGAGGAGTCGAACCAGCGCAGCACCTCCCGCGCCTCGGGGTGGCGGCGCACGTGCTGCCGCACGGTCTCGCCGCTGCCGAGGCACCGCACGGCGAGGCGCTCGTCGTACTGCCCGAAGCTCGGCACGATGAGCGTCGCGCCCACGAAGCGCTCGTCCCAGGGCAGCGCCAGCGCACCGATGCCGCCGCCGAAGCTCTCACCGACGTAGTAAAGCGGCAGCTCCCCGACGAGCGCGGACAGGGCATCGGCGGCCAGCCACAGGTCGCGCGCGCAGAGGCCGAGCACGTAGCGCTCCGGGTCGTCGATGCCCGCGAGCACGTGCTCCGCGGTCGACTCGGGTGCGCCCACCCCTGCGTTGAGGGCGCCGAGGCCGCGGGCGACCGGGAAGATCGCCGCGAGGCCCTCGGGCACGCGCGCGAGGTCGACCTCCTCGCGGCCGCCGTAGCCGTGGCTGTGGACGACGCCGGCCCGCGGTCGCCCGTCGAGGGGCTCCACGACCCAGGCCCGCAGACGCACGCCGTCGACGCCGCTGTGCTCGACCACCGACACCCTCCGCCCGTGCTCGACCGCCGACGACAGCACGACGGGAGCCGCGTCCACCGCGGCGGCCTCACGGCGCCAGCGCCGCCACCGCTCCGTGAAACCCGGCGGCGCGGGCGCGGGCGCGACCGCGCGGAGGTCGGCCTCGGTGCGTCCGTAGCGGCCGTCGAACGCGGCAGCGGGGAACCAGGTGGCGTAGGGCTCGGGGAGGGTCATGCGACGTCGGGGATCCTGTTCCGGGAGTGGGGCGGGCGGGGGTGCGTCGACCGCGGCGGGCCGTGGGGGCGCGTGGCAGACTGGAGGCCCCACCGGAAGGAGACCGCGTGCTGGTCACGGAACGACGCGAGCGCATCCTCGCCCTCACCCGCGACCGCGGTACGGCCTCCATCGGCGAACTCGCCGCCACGCTGCAGGTGAGCGAGATGACGGTGCGGCGCGACATCGACCAGCTCGCCGAGGAAGGCGCCGTCGAGCGCATCCGCGGGGGCGTGCGCGTGCGCGGCCCGCAGCGGCTGCTCCCGGCTCCCGCGATCTCGGACGAGCGGCGCGCGATCGTCGCCGCGGCCGCCGCGCTCGTGGAGCCCGGCATGGCCGTCGGCATCTCCGGGGGAGCCACCGCGCTGGCCCTGGCCCGCGCGCTCGTGCAGGTCCCCGAGCTCACGGTCGTCACCAACGCGCTCCCGGTGTCCGACCTCTTCTCGCCGCCCGAACGCGCCGACGCGCCCTACACGCAGACCGTCGTGCTCACCGGGGGCGTCCGCACGCCGTCGCAGGCCCTCGTCGGCCCCGTGGCCGTGCGCGCGCTCGAGCACCTGCACTGCGACCTCGTCTTCCTCGACGCGCACGGCCTCGACGTGCAGGCGGGCATGACCACGATGAACCTGCTCGAGGCCGAGACGAACCGCGCGCTCATGGCCGCCGGCCGCGAGGTCGTGGTGCTCGCCGAGCACGACCGCTGGGGCGTGGTCGGTCTCACGACGGTGGCCGACCTCAGCGACATCGACCGTCTCATCACCGACGACGGGCTCGACGACGCGGCCAGGGAGGCGCTCGACGCCCACGTCGGAACCCTGCACCTCGCGCCGCGCGACGCCGGCGACGAGCGGGCGCTCGCCACGGCCCTGGCGGACTGAGTCCGCGACGGTCATCGAGCCGTGCTCGCCCGACGGACGAGCCGGGCATCGACGGTCACGTGCCGCACCGGGAGGTCGGCTCCGGGCGGGGCGGCGATCTGACGCTCCAGCTCGGTGAACGCGGCATCGACGAGCTTCTCGTGGTCGGGGGCGATCGTCGTGAGCGCGGGGACCGCGAAGCGCGCGGCGCGGATGTCGTCGATCCCCACCACCGCGACATCGGCCGGCACCCGTCGCCCCCGCGCCTGCAGGGCAGCGAGAGCGCCGAGGGCCACCGAGTCGTTCGAGCACACGAGGCCGTCGAGGTCGGAGATCGCGGCGGCCATGGCGCCCGCCACCCGCTCGCCCTCCTCCGCCGTGAACGCATCGACCTGCGCGGTGAGGACGGGGTCGGCGGGAAGGCCCGCGGCCGCGAGGGCCTCCAGGTATCCGGTGTGTCGCCGGTCCGCCGCATCCGAGGGGCGCGCGTCGCGGCGCCCGACGAAGCCGATGCGACGGCAGCCGACCGCCAGGAGATGCTCGGTGGCCGTGAACGCCGCCGCGCGGTTGTCGATCGTCACGTGCGTGAACGGGCTCACCTGGATGTGCTCGCCCAGCAGCACGAGCGGGCCCGGCGACGTGCGGCGGGTGAGGTCGGCCACCGTGAGGGAGCGCGGGATGTGGATGAGACCGTCGATCGGCGGGAGCCCCACACCGTTCGCGACGTCGATCTCGCGGCCGTGGTCGCCCTCGGTCTGGACGATGAGCACGGCGAGACCGCGCTCATCGGCGGCGCGCACGATGCGCGACCCCAGCTCGGCGAAGTAGGGCTCCTCCAGGTGCGGCACCGCGAGCGCGATGAGGCCCGTACGGGTGGCGCGCGCGGCGGGGAGCACGCGGCCGCCGGGCGAGGTGGTCACCTGCGGCCTCCTGGAGGGACGACGGTCGCCGCCGTGCCGGCGGATGCCCTTCACGTTAGCGCTCTCCGTCACGATTGCACCCGGAACGCGACGACCCTGGCCTCCGCGGCGCCGTTCGTGCGCTCCACCACGAGGCGCGCCGCGGTGAACGGCCCGAGGTCGGCGGGGAGCGGGTGCACCCGCAGTCGATGGCGGTTGTCGTGCTCCTCGGCGACCACGCGCCACTCGTCCGCACCGGGCGCCTGCACCTCGACACGGTAGTCGCGCACGAGCGGGGGCATCACCTCGTCGGGGCTGCGGTGGTGGTGCAGCGTGTTGAGCTCGAGGTCGACGTCGTCGTCGAACACCAGACGCACCTCCGCGGCCTCGACGGGGTGCTCCCAGTCCAGCCGGAGCCAGGCGGGCCCGTCCGCCGCGGGGTCCGACGCCCACAGGTGGGGTCCGCCGAAGGGCCGGTTGTACCCCGACGTCGCCCGCTCCGGAGCCAGCGCCTCCGAGGGCGGGCTCGTGCGGAACACGGGGCTGCGTCCGCGCAGGGGCTTCGTCGGCCACTGCACCAGCAGGCCGTCGCGGTCGACCTCGACGTTGCGGTCGTCGTTGTCGACGCGGTGCACCAGCGTGAGCACGCCGGGCGGCAGCGGAGACGTCAGGTGCGCGTGCACGCCGGGGGCGGCCCTCACCACGACGATCGCGTTCTGGGGCTCGTCCGGGGCGAACGGGGTGTCCGCGCGCACCCACGAGGGTCCGCCGGCCGGAACCTCCACCACGGTGCGGTGCTCGAGCCGCGCGGGCACGACGTTCTGCGGGCGACCCGTCGACCACACCTCGACGGTGACCTGCGTGTTGGCCTCGGCGGAGAGCAGGAGCTCGGTCGTCTCCAGTCGCGGATGCACCGGAACCACGATGCCGAGGTCTTCGACGAGCGCGTGCGGGACGGCGTCCGCGGTGGCGCTCGCCGCGGTGCCGATGGTGCGCAGCGTGCTGGAGGCGGTCACGGCCGCGGTGCGGGCGAGGTCGGAGTCGTCCTCGTTGGCGACGCCGATGAGGCTGGCGTCGGCGCGCAGCAGCGTCTGGCGCAGCTCCGCGCGGTGCTGCTCGTACAGCTCGCGCGGGGTGGCGTCGAACGCATAGCAGAGGGCGGCGGCGGTGCCCGCGGCCTCACCCATCGCGGCGCAGGTGGCCATGACCCGCGCGGCACCGAACGCGATGTGCGTCGCGGAGATGTCGCGACCGGCCATGAGCAGGTTGTCGACGTTGACGGAGTACAGCGACCGGAACGGGATCTCGAACACCCCGTCGGAGAAGCGCTGCACCGCGCCGGCGCCCGTCGCGTACATGCCCTCGGCGGGGTGCAGGTCGATGGACCAGCCGCCGAACGCGATGCCGTCGTCGAACGACGTCTGCTCCAGGATGTCCTGCTGGCGCAGCGTGTAGTCGCCGATGAAGCGGCGGTACTCGCGCTTGCCGGGGATGTTCCCGATCCACTCCAGGGTGAGGGTGTCGGCGTCGAACTCGCCGGAGTTCTTGATGTGGTCCCAGATGCCCAGGATCACCGAGCGCAGCTCGTCGCGGATCGCCTCGTTGTCGTCGACGATGTCGAGCGTGCCACCCCATTCGATCCACCAGTAGTGGGCGCCGCTGTCGCCGCTGCGGATGATGCGGGAGGACGGGATCGGCGTCGTCGAGATGTCCTTCGCGCTCTCGGGGGCGACGTACTTGACCGGGTGCCCGAGGTCCTTCGTGTAGAACAGCAGCGTCGAGCCGAGGAACTCCCGCACCGGCTGCTCGGGGGCCCAGTCCTCGCCGAACTCGCTCCTGCTCTCCTTGCCGAGCCGGTGCCGCGCACCGACCAGGCGCCCCACCAGGCCGTCGCCCGTGCAGTCGATGAACAGCGGTGCACGGAACACCGTGCGGATCTCCGAGCCCATCGTCCACCCGGTGACCGACCGGACCCGACGGGCGTCGTCGGGTCCGGTGGCCTCGGCCTCGAGCACCTCGGTGTTGAGGAAGAGGGTGAGGTGGGGCTCCCGGCGCACGATGTCGAGCACCACGTCGTCCCAGTACACCGGGTTGCCCTCGGGGTTGCGGTACTGGTTTTCGCGGTACATCTCGCCGATGATCCCGGTCTCGCGCGCCCAGCGCTGATTGCCGTGCGCGGTCGCCCCGCACACCCACACCCGCACCTCCGACGAGGAGTTGCCGCCGAGCACCGGCCGGTTGTTGATCAGCACGGTACGTCGGCCGAGGCGGGCGGCCGCGACGGCGGCGCTCACTCCGGCGAGGCCGCCGCCGACGACGATGATGTCGGCTTCGACGGTCTGGGTGCGCATGGGGGTCCTTTCGGGGGTGGGGAGAGGGGTGCCGCTCAGAGGGCGGCTGCGGAGGCGGCGGTGGTCACGAGCCCGTGTCCGTGCAGCCGCCGGCGTCGCCGCGCAGGGCGGACACGATCGCGGCGAGGGAGGTGCCGCCCTGCTGCCCGTCGCGCGGCACCTCGGCGTGGCGGAGGGTGCCGCCGCCCGGAACCGCGGGTGCGCTCAGGTACACCACATCGGTGCCGTCACCGCGCGTGGCCGCCCGCAGGCGCTGCTGCCCGGTGACCGGGTCGCCGACGGCCTCGACCGCCCAGCCCGACGCGCCGGACGTGTGCGACAGCAGCACCGTCTGCGTGCGGGTCACCCCGCAGTCCTGCACCGACACCACGGCGTAGACACGGGTCTCGGAGCCCGCGGTCGTGGTGTCCAGCGCGGCGATCGTCTGCACGCCGCTGCCGAGGGCGCCGGCGTCCACGAGGGTCTCGCTCGTCCAGGCCGAGCCGTTCCAGGTGGCCCAGCGGACGTCGAAGTCGTTCTCGGTCGTGTCGGCGTAGCGGTACGTGACACCGACCAGCGCGCCGTCGGCGATCGCCATCTTCGCGGTCTGCACGGCGGGCACGGCGTCGCCGATGGTCTCGCCCTGCTCGTACCCGCGCCACACGACCGCCCCGGGGGTGTCCGGACGGATCGGGGTGGGCAGGGCCTGGCCGGCGACGTCGCGGAAGCCGCCCGTGGCCGGGTCGTACACCGCGTACGAGCCGAGGTGACGGTAGGGGTCGGCGGGCCAGGGCCCCCACTCCCACAGCACGTGCACCCTGCCGTCGGCATCGACCTCGAGGTCGTCCGGGTAGAAGGAGTGGTTGACGGCGGCGGCGATCACGGTCTCGCGGGCCCACGTGCCGACGGCGGGATCGTAGTGGTACAGCACGCCGTCCCTGCGGGCCTGCGGGTCGGCGCCGACGCGGACCATGAGCCATACGTCCCCGTCCGCGCCCTGGGCGGTCACCGGGTACGAGATCGCGGCACCGGCGTCGGGCATCTCGGCGCTGACGTCGACGAGCGAGGTGACGTCGAACGGCGTCGTGGAGCGGAAGTACTTCCAGGGCTCGTGGTGCATCGACACGAACGCGTGGATGTGTCCGTCCCCGTCGACGGCGAGCGACGGCTGGTTGTGGCCGTTGTCGTCGTCGTACTCGGCGCAGACGCCCGTGGCGAGCTTCAGGCACCCCGAGGTCCACGTGCCGTCCGCGGTGCGCACGGCGACGTTCACCCGGTGCTTCGCGGCGACCGAGCCCGGCACGTTGTAGGCGAAGAAGGTGCGGTCGCCGACGACGACGAGCGGGTTCCACCAGCCGGACTGGTTGGAGCTGTCGACCGTGACGGGCAGGGTCTCGACGGTGGTGGTCGTGACGTCGGCCTGTGCGGGCACGGCGAGCGCGACGGCGGCGACCACGGCGGCGACGGCGGCGCCGGTCTTCGAGCGGAAGGACATGGCGGCGGCCTCAGCCCAGCAGCTTCTGCGCTTCGTCGCCGGCCTGGGACATGGCGCCCTTGGCGCTCTGCTGGCCCACGAGCACGGCCTGCACGCGGTCGGCGATGGCGGTCTCGATCTGCGCGTACTGGGGGAACTGCCAGAACGGGTTGGTGGTGGCGGTCGCGGTGATCTTCTCCGCGAAGCGGGCGCCGAACGCGTCGGACGAGACGACCTCGGACGTCTGGGCCTCTTCGGTCACGGGCGGCAGACCCCGCAGCTCGTAGTCGCCGAGCACGGCGTCGAGGTCGCTCGTGGCCCACTGCCCGAAGTCGGCGGCGGTGCGCGCGCTGTCGCCCTCGCCTCCGCCGACGATCGCGATCGCGCCGCCCCAGACGAGCGCGCGCGGGGTGTCGCCCTTCTTCAGGACCGGCCGCGACTCGGGCACGAGCTTGGACGCGAGGTCCGGGTCCGGCGAGTCCTTGGTGACGGAGCCGCGGCCCACCGGGGCGTCGTCGTAGATGGCGGCACGCCCCTGCGCGAACAGGGAGCGGGCGTCGAAGCGGTCGACGTCGGCGGCGATGAGGCCCTGGTCGTACAGCGACTTGTACCAGGACACCGCCTCGATGCTCGCGTCGTCGCCGATCGTGACCTCGCCGTCCTTGACGAGGTCGCTGCCGAAGGTCTGCATCCAGATGAGGATGTCCTTGAGCTGGGCGGCCTTGGTGGAGGCGGCGTAGGGGATGAGCCCGCCGCCGAGACCCTTGAGCTTCTTCAGCGAGGACTCGAAGTCGTCGACCGTGGTCGGGAACTGCGAGATGCCGGCCCTGTCGAGGATCTCGGAGTTGGTGATGAGGCCGATCGCGCCGATGGTCCACGGGAACGCGTACTGCACGCCGTCGAGCTGGGTGGCCTCGAGGCTGGAGGCCGTGTAGCCGCGGTCCTTCGTGAGCGCCGAGACGTCTTCGAGCTTGCCGAGGGCGGCGAGGGAGGCGAGCCAGGCGACGTCGACGTGGGCGGCGCCCGTGAACTGCCCGCCGCGCACCTGCAGCATGAGCTGCTTGAAGTACTCGTTGTAGGGGAACGACACCTCGGTGATGCCGACCTTCTGGGCGCTGGTGTAGCCCTCCAGCAGGGCACGGGTGGCCGGGGCCGCGGCCTCTTCGGTGAGCGACCAGCTCGAGAACGAGAAGTCGGTGGCGGTGAAGTCGCCGGTGCCGAAGGCGGAGCCGGCGGACGACGCGGGGCTGGTGGAGCCGCTGCCGCCGCCGCTCGGCATGCAGCCGGCGAGCAGGAGGCCGGCGGCGCCGAGCCCGGCGAACTGGAGGAGCTGGCGACGGGAGACGGTGGTGTTCTCGGACATGGGGGTGCTCTCTCTTCTTCGAGGGACTGCGGGTGAGGGGTGGTGCGGGTCAGCCCTTGACCGCGCCGGCGGTGAGACCGCCGACGAGGAAGCGCTGCAGGGCGATGAACGCGATGGCCACGGGGAGCGAGACCACGAGCGAGGCCGCCATGAGCTCCGGCCAGGCGGTCGACGCCTCGCCGATGAACGTGTTGACGAGGCCGGGCGGCAGGGTCTGCTTGTCGGGTCCGGCCAGGGTGAGGGCGAAGATGAAGTCGTTCCAGCCGCGGACGAACGCGAACAGTCCGGCGGCGATGAGGCCGGGGGCCGCGAGCGGCAGGACGATCGAGTGGATGATGCGCATCCGGGAGGCGCCGTCGACGCGGGCGGCCTCGATGAGCTCGTCCGGGATCGTGTCGAAGAAGCCCTTCAGCATCCACACGCACAGCGGCAGCGTGAACGTGGTGAACGACAGCACCAGCGCCGTGTAGGTGTTCAGCAGCCCGTAGGCCGAGAACACCGCGTAGAGGGTGATGAGCAGCAGCGCCTGCGGGAACATCTGCGAGGCCAGCACGAAGTACATGAGGCTGCGGCGCCCGCGGTAGCGGAACTTCGAGAACGCGTAGCCCATGTAGGCGGAGACCAGCACCGAGAGGATCGCGGTGATGACCGAGACCACGATGCTGTTGCGGAGGTAGCCGAACAGCGCGGGGTTGTTCGCGAGCGCGGCATAGGCCTCGAAGGTGATCTCCGTGGGGAAGAGCTTGGGCGGGTAGCTGAACACCTCGGTGCGCGGGGTGAGGGAGGTCGCGAGCAGCCAGTACACGGGCAGCAGCGCGAACCCGCCGAACACGACCACGGCGATCCAGGCACTGATGGTGGAGGCGCGGCGGTCGGCGCGGGCGCGGCGGCGCCGCGGGGGAGCGGGCGGGGCGGCGACGGCGGTCACCGTCTCCTCGGTCAGCACGGCGGTCATCGCTTCTCTCCCTTCTCGGACAGGCGGACGTAGACGACGACGAGCGCCATCAGCAGGACCATCCAGAGGAGCCCGATCGCGCCGGCGTGACCGAGGTCGAAGCCGTCGAACGCGGTCTCGTACACCGCCGTGGCGAAGGTCTGGGTGGAGCCGGCGGGGCCGCCGCCGGTGAGGACGTAGATGATGTCGAAGTGCTGGAAGTTCCAGATGAACTCCAGCAGGATCACGAGCCCGATGATGCCGCTCATCTGCGGGACCGTGATGGAGAAGAAGCGGCGGACGGTCCCGGCGCCGTCGATCTCCGCGGCCTCGTGCAGTTCGATCGGGACGGTCTGCAGGCCGGCGAGGAGCATGACCATCATCCAGGGGAACGACTGCCAGGTCTTCGCGACGATGACGGCGATCATGGCGGTGGTGGGGTTCGCGAGCCACGCCTGCGGGGAGTCGATGAGTCCCACGGTCTCCAGGGCCGCGTTGAGCACGCCGTAGTTGGCGTTGAAGATCCACATCCACAGGAACGACACGACCACGCCGGGGATCAGCCAGGGGATGAGCATGAGGCCGCGCAGCACCTTGGCACCGCGGATGCGCGTGTTGAGGGCGAGCGCGAGACCGAAGCCGATGACGAACGGCGCGATCGTCGTGCCGAGCGTGAAGACGAGGGTCTGCACGAGGAGCTGGACGAACTCCCCGGTGAGGACGTCGACGATGTTCTGGAAGCCGACGAACTCGCGTCCCGGTTCGACGAGGCTCTGCTTGTAGAACGCGGTGATCAGCGCGGTGATGAGCGGGTACACGACGACCGCGGCGAGGAGCGCGAGGCCGGGGGCCGTGAGGAGGAGCGCGAACATCCCGTCGGAGAGGCGACGGGGGCGGCGACCTGTTCCTAGCTGTGAGGAAATGGTCTGTTCTGTCATCTAGGTCATCCTTGGCCTGGGGTGATGTGTCCACACGCTCGCGGTGCGGTCTCGGGCTTCCTCAGTATTTCCGGCAGATTACGGGCTCGTCAACCGGAGAGCCCAAGAGTGATGAATTGGTATGAACTGTGAAATCTGTGAAGCGCTGCACATGTTTAAGAATCGATCCTTGATAGTCGATTATCGATTGGGTAGGGTCCTGTGCAGCCGCCGGCTGCGGCACCGCGCGAGCTCTTCGCGCGGGAATCGAGAGTTCGGAGACGCAATGAAGCGTGTGCTGGCAGGACTGGCCCTAGCCGCCGTGTTCGGATCCGCCCTCGGCGTCGCCCCCGCGGCGTCGGCCGCGGTCGACGACGACGCCCTCTACATCGCACCGGGGGGTGACGACGACGCCGCCGGCACCAAGGACGACCCGCTCGCCACCCTCGAGGGAGCCAGGGACCGCATCCGGGCACTCAAAGCCGACGAGCAGATCCCCGCAGACGGCCTCACGGTCTACCTGCGCGAGGGCGAGTACCCGCGCAGCGCCTCGTTCGAGATCGGCGAGCAGGACTCCGGTACCGCCGATGCTCCGATCACCTACCGCTCCTATCCGGGCGAGACCGCCACGCTCACCGGCGGTCGCGCGCTGCCCCGCGACGAGTTCGCGCCCGTCGAGGACGCCGCCGTCACCGACCGGATCATCGACCCCGCCGCCCGCGACCAGGTGGTCGCGGTCGACCTCGCCGGCCTCGGCATCACCGACTACGGCCAGCTCAGCCGCCACGGCTACTGGAAGGCCAACGACGTCAGCACCACCCCGCCGATGGAGCTCTTCATCGACGGCCAGGGCATGACGCTCGCGCGCTGGCCCAACGCCGACGCCGCCACCCCCACCGTGCAGATGGGCGACATCATCGACGTCGGCCCCGACCGCAACGACCCGGATCTGCAGAACCGCGGCGGCACCTTCACGTACGGCTACGACCGGCCCCAGTACTGGACCCAGGCCGACGACGTGTGGCTGGACGGCATCTTCGGGTACAGCTGGGAGTGGTCGTACAACAAGATCGAGAGCATCGACACCGCGGCGAAGACGATCACCCTCCGCTACGGCGAGATGTCCGGGATCATGAAGAGCTGGTTCCCCGACTTCCACTTCGCGCAGAACCTGCTGGAGGAGCTCGACGCACCGGGCGAGTACTACATCGACCGCGCGGCGGGGAAGCTCTACCTCATCCCCAATGCCGCCTTCACGTCCGGACGCGGCGACGTCACCGTCACCACGCTCGACGAGCCGATGCTGCGCGCCGACGGGGCGTCGTACGTGAACTTCGACGACCTCGTCCTGGAGTACGGCCGCGCCACCGCCGCCGTGATCCTCGGCGGCTCCCACGTCACGATCTCGCACAGCGACATCCGCAACTTCACCGACGGCGGCGTGCTCATCAACTCGCCGGGGCGCTACACCTACGACGGCATCCCGGTGAACCGCGGCGGCCGCGACCACGCCGTCACCGACAGCCGGCTCACGCACGTCGGCGGCGTCGGCGTGGTGCTCCAGGGCGGCGACAAGACCACCCTCGAGCCGGGCCGCAACCGGGTCGAGAACTCCGAGATCGCCGACTTCGCGTACTACCACAAGGCCTACAACCCCGGTGTGATGTTCGACGGGGTCGGCAACGTCGCCAAGAACAACGAGATCCACGACGCGCCGCACCCCGGCATCATCGTGCACGGCAACGACCACCTCTTCGAGCGCAACGAGGTGTACGACGTCTGCAAGCAGTTCCACGACCTCGGCGCGATCTACATGAACTCCGGCAAGACGCCGCAGCAGCGCGGACACGTCTTCCGGGAGAACTACTTCCACAACATCGGCGCCGGCATGGCGGGCGTCGAGGGCATCTACGCCGACAACTTCACGTGGGACCTCACGATCGAGAAGAACGTGTTCGTCAACATGGGCAACGGCGCCATCAAGAGCGGATCCGCCGACTACATCGAGGCGCGCAACAACGTCTTCGTCGACGCCTACGCGCCCTACGACAACTACGAGCAGTGGATGGGCGACCACGAGGGCAACGTCGTCGACAAGGACTACATGCCCGCCTGGCAGCAGGTGTTCGCCGACAACAACGACTTCGTCGGCACGCCGTATCTGGAGAAGTACCCCGAGCTCGGGCACTTCTTCGAGGACGACCACTACTTCCCGAACCACAGCACGTTCGCCGAGAACGTGGTCTGGAACCCGAACCGCCCCCGCATGGCGGGCGTCAACGAGCACGGCGCCAAGGACGGCAAGAACCTGCTGAACTACGAGGACAACTGGGTGGCCGACGCCGACCCCGGGTTCGTCGACGCCGCCGGCGGCGACTACACGCTGAAGGCCGACGCCGCCGTGTTCGACCAGATCCCCGGCTTCGAGGCGATCGCGTTCGGCGAGATCGGGGTCGACGGACACATCGGCCAGACGCAGCAGCCGCAGTCCGTCCCGCTGGAGGACATCGCGTTCGACAGCGACTCGGTCACGATCGACGCCGGCGACCAGGTGCGCGTGCGCGCCGTGCCGCTGCCCTGGAACGCCGACGACACCGCGGTGACCTACGCCTCCGCCGACGCCGCCGTCGCGACCGTGGACGACACGGGCGTCGTGCTGGGCATGGGCCCCGGCACCACGACCATCACGGCGACCGCGAAAGCCGACGCCGCCAAGACCGCGACCATCGAGGTGATCGTGGAGGAGGGCGACGGCGTGCTGCACTTCACCGACTTCGAGTCGGGGCCGAACGGCTGGGCGACCGACCCCAACCGCAGCATCCAGGCCGACGCCACGGGTGACAAGGTCTACCGGATCCTCAAGGGCGCGAACAGCATCCTGCCGCGCGACTTCACCGAGTTCGTGCTCGACGTCGACGTGACGACACCGGCGACGACGCCCACCAACGCGGGGCTCATCGTGTACGACCGCAACGGCAAGGGCGGCGGTTACATCCGCTTCCGTCAGGCCGCGGCCGGCCCGACCTGGACCATCTTCGACGACGCCTGGCAGGTGGTCGCCGAGAAGGTCGTGCCCGCCGAGCAGGGCCTCGTCCCCGGTGCGACCTCGCACGTGCGCATCGCGGTCCAGGACGGGCGGATCCGCATCTCCGTCAACGGCGCGATCGCCCTCGAGGGGGCCGATCCCGCGCCGGGTGCGGCCGGTCGCGTGGGCTTCTACGTCGAGAACTACCCGTCGCTGGACTTCGACGACATCGGGTTCTCCCTCTCCGGGGTGCCCGTGACCGGGGTCACCCTCGACGCCGACGCGGTGGCGCTCTCGGTGGGGGAGCGGCGGACGGTCGCCGCGACGGTCGCCCCGCAGGACGCCAGCGACGCCAGGGTGACCTGGACCAGCGACGCCACCGCAGTCGCCACGGTGGCGGACGGCCGCATCGCCGCCGTCGCCGCAGGCACCGCGACCATCACGGCCACCTCGGTCGCGGACCCCGCGTTCAGCGACACCCTGACGGTCACCGTCGCCGACGCGGAGTACCCGACGACCCGGCTCGACGCGCAGCTGAAGGACCCCGCGGCCTGGAGCACATCCGACCACATCGCCGTCGACGACGCGGGCGTGGTGATCAGCGGCGAGGGGGTGCACGGCTACGAGGGCGAGCGCTTCGGCGACACGCTCCTGCAGTTCGACGCGGACTTCGGTGCCTTCTCCGGAGGGTGGTACGGCTTCCAGGCTCGGTCCGACCAGACCGGTGTGCCCGCGTGGCAGAACTCCAACACCGGGTACCTCGTGGTGATCAAGCAGGACACGATCGAGTTCCAGAGCTGGACCCCCGGTCAGACGATGCTCGACGCGATCCCCAACACCGTCATCGCCCCCGACACCTCGCACCGCATCGAGTTCGGCGCGATCGCGGAGGGCGAGGGCACGCGCATCGTGTTCCGGGTGGACGGCGTGACCGTGTGGAGCATGGTGGATGCGCGGGAGAACCTGCGCATCGGAGCGGACGGCTTCTTCAACGTGTACCACTACGGCAAGACGACCGCTCTCGCCGTGCGCCCCACACCGCCGCCCGCGAGCGTGACCGGCATCTGCTGGGCCGCGGAGGCCGACCCCAAGACCCGCTACCTGCGCGGTGAGGAGCTCGACGTCACCGGGATGATCCTCGGGGTGCGCTGGAGCGACGGCACCCTCACGACGCAGCAGGTCACGGCCGATATGGTGAGCGGGTTCGACAGCAGCAAGGTGCGTCCGCACCAGACGCTGACCGTGACCCACGCGGGCGCGACGGTCGAGCTGGAGACGTCGGTCAAGCCCAAGCTCAAGGACGATGAGGAGGAGGTGCCCCGGTGCGAGTGACGTTCATCGGAGACTCCATCACGGATGCGGGGCGCGACCGTGCCGACCCCGACTCCCTCGGTGACGGCTACGTGGCCCTCCTCGCCCCGGAGCTGCGGGCGGCCGGCGCGACCGTGCGGAACCTCGGCATCGCCGGGAACCGTGCGCGCGACCTGGCCGCCCGGTGGGACTCCGAGCTCCTGCCGACCGCGCCGGAGCTGCTGACCGTGTACGTCGGCGTGAACGACATGTGGCGACGGTTCGACAGCGACGACCCGACGTCGGCGGAGGAGTTCCGGGCGACGCTCGACCCGCTGCTGGCCGGCGTCGCCGGGGAGCGGGGCCCCCGCCTGATCCTCATGGAGCCGTACTTCCTTCCGGTGACGGAGGAGCAGCGCGAGTGGCTCGACGATCTCGACGGCAAGCGGGCGGTCGTGCGCGACCTGGCCGCGTCGCATGGCGCCGCCTTCGTGCCGCTCCACGAGGTGCTCACGGCCGCCGCGGTGCAGCAGCCGGTGGCGGAGCTCGCCCCGGACGGTGTGCATCCGACACCGCGCGGATCGGCGCTGATCGCCGAGGCCTGGCGCACGGCCGCGTCCATTAGCGATAGTCGATAATGGACGTAGACTGATGGTCATGACGGATGCTCTGGGCACAGCGGGACTGCAGCGAGGACTGCTGTCGGATCAGATCTACGCGATGATCAAGGCGATGATCAAGGAGTCGACCCTCGCCCCGGGCGAGCAGCTCGTCGAGTCCCAGCTCGCGCGACAGCTCCAGGTGAGCCAGGCTCCCGTGCGCGACGCCCTCAAGCGCCTCGCGCACGAGGGGCTGGTGTCGCACGTGCGGCACCAGGGCAACTTCGTCGCGAGCTACTCCGCCGAGGAGGCCGAGCAGGCCAAGGTCGCCCGCGTCGAGCTCGAGGGCCTGGCCGGCCGGCTCGCGTGCGGGGCGCTCGACGCCGCCCGCCGCGACGAGCTCGTGTCGCTCATCGCGCAGATGCATCAGGCGGCCGAATCCGCCGACCTCGCCCGTTTCCGCGAGCTCGACTTCACGTTCCACCGCGCCGTGATCGAGGCCAGCGGCAACGTGTACCTGCCGCGGATGTGGGATCTGCTCGAGCCGAGCCTGCGGGTGATGCACGTGCTGGGCGACCCGACGTTCACCGGCGACTGGCACGAGGTGGCCGACTGGCACAAGGGGCTGCTCGACGTGCTCGACGCGGGCGATGTCGAGGCCGCGTCCGCGCTGTTCCGTCGCCACGCCGCCGGCACCCTCCTCGACGACGCCTGACCTTCCCGCGCGACTCCGTGCCAGCCGCCGCGCGACGAGACAGACGGCGGGGGTCAGGCGCCCGTGGGGTAGAGGCGGTCGGCGGTCGCGGACCAGAACGCCCGTTCCTCGGCGCCGGAAAGGCGGGGCAGCGCCGCGCGCGTCGCGGCGAGCACGTCCGCATAGCCGATGCTCCGCGTCGACATCGGCCAGTCGCTGCCGAACGCCAGCCGCTCCGCGCCGAAGAGGTCGAACGCCAGCCGCAGCAGGCCGCGCGATTCCTCCGCGCCGCGGGCCGAGAGGTCGAGCCCGGAGACCTTCGCCGACACCCCCGGCGCCGACGCGGCCTCGTCCAGTGCTGCCCGCCACGTGCCGTCGGCCGTCCGCGCCCCGAGGCCCAGGTGGCACACCACGATCGCGGTGCCCGGGTGCCGGCGGGAGAGGGTGGCGGCGGCGGGCAGCTGCTCCGGGCGGATCAGCAGCTCGAGCGCACGGCCGGTCGCGCCGAGGTGGTCGGCGAGCGCGTCGAGGCCGTCCACGTCGGACAGGTCGGCGGCGAACTGGGGCACCGCCGCCCGCATGCCGACGACCGCGGGGGTGACGGCGACGCCGGTCGCACCGGCCGCTCGTCCGGGCGCGGGGGAGTACTGCAGCACCACGCGCCGCAGGAACGGGTCGCGCGCGGCGGTCGCGGTCAGCCACTCCGCCTCCGCCACGGAGTCCGCGGCCTGCACCGCGATCGCGGAGGCGACACCGGCCGCGGTCAGCTCCCGTCCGAGCCCGACGGCGGAGGCGTGCCCCGGCAGGTCGAGGTCGTCGCGGAACCAGGGGATCGGCACGGCGTCCACATCCCAGACGTGCACGTGGGCATCGACGATCCGCATGTCAGGTCCCGTGCGGCGCCATCAGGCGGCGACCGCGACGACGGCGGCGCCCGCGGCACGGGGGAGCCGCCGTCGCCGCCCGCTCACACGGCCTCCGCGTCGAGTGCCTCCCACAGCGCCGCGGGGAGCGCGGCGTCGAGGCCGTCGACGAACGCGTGCACCTCGGTCGGCGTCCGCGCCCCCACGACCACCGCGTCGGCGCCGTGGCGCAGCGGGAACTGCACGGCCGCGTCGGCCAGCCGCACGTCGTGTGCCGCACACACGGCCTGCAGTCGCAGCGCCCTCTCCTGCAGCGCGGCGGGCGCCGGCTTGTACTCGTAGAACGGCGAGCCGACCGGGTCGACGAGGATGCCGGAGTTGAACACCGCCGCCGCCAGGACACCGATGCCCCGTGCGCGAGCGGTGGGGACGAGGCGGTCGAGCGCCGTGCGGTCGAGCAGCGTGAGCCGCCCGGCCTCCATCACCACGTCGAGCGGCACCTCGGCCACATAGCGCTCCAGCGGGTCGAGGCGCCCGAGCCCGACGCTGATCGCCCGCACCACGCCCTGGTCCCGCAGATCGAGGAGGGCCGGGAAGGCCGTCGCGAACGCGGCCTCCACATCGAGGGGGTCGTGCAGGTGCAGCACGTCCACCCGATCCACGCCGAGGCGGGCGAGGCTGCCGTCGAGGCTGCGGAGGATGCCGTCGCGGCTGAGATCGACCACGGAATCGTGCCCGCTCGCCGCACCGCGCACCGGGGCGCCTTCGGCGTCGACGAGCACCCGTCCCACCTTGGTCGCCAGCACGTAGTCGTCGCGGGGCACGCCGCGCAGGGCGAGGCCGAGCTTGCGCTCGCTCTCTCCCGAGCCGTACAGCGGCGCCGTGTCGAAGAACCGCACGTCGCGGGCGAGGGCCGCGTGCACGGTGTCGACGGCATCCGCGTCCGGCACCGGCGCGAACAGGTTGCCGATCGGGGCGCAGCCGAGCCCGACGTCGTCGCGGGCGGCGACGGCCGGGTTCAGAGGACGGAGCTGCGGACGGAACGCCATGCCTCGTACTCCTCGCGGCTGTCGGGGGTCAGGGGGTAGTAGTCGCTCAGCCGGGCGCCCTCGTCGAGGCGCTTGCGGCTGAACACCTCCCACTCCTCATGATCCTGCGCGTCCTCGACCACCTGGGGCGCCATCGCCTGCGGGACCACGACCGGTCCGTCGTCGTCGGCCACGACCAGGTCGCCGGGCATGCACAGCGCACCGCCCACCGCGACGGGCACGTCGAACGCCCACGGCACGAGCTCCGACTGCGAGGCGTAGTGCGGGGTCGTGCCGGTCGACCACACCGGGATCCCGAGCTCGCGGATGCGGCCGGCGTCGCGGATGCGCCCGTCCACGACGATGCCCGCGCCGCCCTTGCGGGCGAAGTAGCGCGCGAGGATGTCGCCGACGCAGCCGGAGAAGCGGCTGCCGTACGCCTGGATCACCAGCACGTCCCCCGGCTGCACCGCTTCGAGCACGTGCCACAGGGCCGTGTGCCGTTCGGCGTACTCCTGGCCGTCGCCCGAGGCCATGTCCTCCCGCTGCGGCATGAACTGCAGCGTCAGGGCGGAGCCGACCACGCGCTGGCCGAGGCTCAGCGGCTCCGGTCCCTCGATGTAGCTGCGGCGGATGCCGAGGCCGTGGAGCTTGGCGCAGGCGGTCGCCGCGGAGATCGCGTCGAAGGAGTCGAGCACGTCGCGCGACGGCCGCTGGTACGCCGCCCCCCGCACGGGCAGGGGGAAGTCGGGTCGGATCAGGTCGCTCATGCGGCTCCTTCGGGGAAGAGGTGGCGCGGCGAGCCGGTCGCGCGCGCGATGGTCAGGTCGAGGTCGGCGAGGTGCGCCGGTGGCAGGGTCACGACGAGGTCGTCGTCGCAGGTGAGGGTGTGCGTGACGATCTCGCCCTCCGGTCCGGCGTACGTGCCGGAGGCGCCGGGCCAGCCCGAGGCGTCCTCCGCGGTCGCGGTCACCTCCACGATGCGGTCGAGGCCGAAGCGGCCGCCGCGCAGCCGCACGGTGCGGGTGTGCACGGCCGAGGTGTTCACGAGCTGCACGCCGATCCCGCGGTCGTCGAGGCGGTGCACGAGCGCGGCGACGTCGGGCGGGAGCCCCGGCCGGCCGCGGTCGGCGTCCTCGTAGCGGAGCGCGGTGAACCCGAGCCCGCCGTTGTAGAGCACCTGCGGGGCCCCGGCGACGAGCTGCGTGAGCACCTCGGTCACGACGGGGTTGACGCGCTGCCAGAAGTGCAGGTGTGCGGCATCCGGATCGCGGTCGTCGGCGAGCATCATGGCCGTGCGCCGCGCGACCTGACCGAGCGCCATCTCGAGCGCGCGCACCGGGTACTCCGGCAGGTCTCCGCGGAGATAGGCGAACCATCCGGCCTCGTGCCCCGCCTCCTCCTTGTCGCGGAACGGCGCGACGGGGTCGGCGGAGGAGGGGAGTCCCGCGATCGCGCGCTCCAGGCGGCTGCGGTCAGCGGTCGAGCGCGACCACCACCACAGCCACAGCGGCAGGTCGAGCTGCAGCGGACCGAAGTCGAACCACCCGTCGGGTCCGTAGCGGTAGGGCACGAGGACCCCGGGCTGCGTGGCTGCGGCTCCGAGCCGGGCCATCCAGCCGCCGCGCAGGCTGTAGGTCGAGTCGGCGACGGTGCCTGTGCGGCCCTCCGCGAGCACGGTGTCGAGCATCGTGCGCACGAGGTCGAGGGCGGCATCGTCGCCGGTGACGAGCGCGTGGTTGAGGGCGCCGATGAGGGCGCTCATGCCGACGGAGTGCAGTCCGTGCGGCCACGCCCACCCGTAGTGGCCGCCCCACCAGCGTCCGTCGTGGAGCTCGCCCACCGTGCCGCCGGGGCCGACGTTGTCGGGGAGCAGCCCGCCGTCGGCCCGCGCCAGCCAGCCGTCGACGTACTGCTCGATCCAGTCGGCCGCGGCGGCGTCGCCGTCGTACAGCCACCGGTTCGCCGCCAGCGAGGTGGCGGCGAGGTTCACGGCGATGTCGCCCGCGGCGCGACGCTGCATCTCCTCGGCCATGCGGTGCGCGTTGTCCGGGTCGGCGAGGTCGTCCCAGGTGCGGATGCCGTCGAGCCCGTGCAGGGGCAGACCGTAGGGTCGCATCTCGGCCCGGTCGGCCACATACGGCACGATCTTCTCGTCCAGGCCCGGTCGAGCGCCCAGGGCACCGTTGTGCGGCGCGCGGATGATGGTGTGCTCCGGGTCGTAGTTGCCCTTCGCGGGATCGGTGAAGAGCGCGGAGAACCGGGCGGCGCGCGCCGCGAACGCCGTGTCGGCCGGGTCGGCCTGGCAGATCCCCGCGAACAGCAGCAGCGACTCGCCCTGGTGGAACCAGTCGTAGCCGTTGTCGTACTCGTCGGCGAGCATGCCCGCCTCCGCGAGCTGCACCGTCACGCCCTCCCAGTGCCGCTTGGCGTCGGCCAGCACCTCGTCGGGCCCGCCGAGCAGGTAGAAGGCCGGCCAGTTGAAGAACGGCTCGTAGAGGTCGTCGACCCCGTCGCGGTCCACGAACTCGGCGACGCCGCGGAGGCGGCCGTCGGGGAGCGTGTACCGGTCGCGGAAGACGCGGCGGGCCTCCTCGATCTCGGCGAACAGGCGCCGCTGCAGCACGGCCCAGGCCGGGATCGCCCGCAGGGGGCGGGTGAGCGGATGCGCGGGCACGGTCATCCCTTCGTCGCGCCGGCCACGAGGCCGCCGATGATGTGGCGCTGCATCACGATGAAGAACACCATCGCGGGCAGCACGGCGAGCAGCAGGGTCGGGAACACCTGCGTGTAGTCGGTGGAGAACTGCCCGACGGCGGCGTACACACCCGTGGTGACGGTGTAGATGCCGGAGCTGGGGCCGAGGATGATCTGCGGACTCACGAAGTCGTTCCACACGCCGATCGAGTTCAGCACCACCGCCGTCGCCACGACCGGCTTCATGATCGGGAAGACGCACGCCCAGAACGCGCGGATCGGACCGGCGCCGTCGAGGGACGCGGCCTCGTCGATGTCGCGCGGCACGCTGCGCAGGTACGCGGTGAACAGGAAGATCGTCACGGGGAGCGTCGCCGCCGTCTCGAAGAGGATGAAGCCGGGGATCGTGTTGATCAGTCCGAGCACCCGCAGCACGAACACGACGGGGATCAGCGTGACCTGCCCCGGGATGAACAGGCCGGAGACGAACAGCAGCAGCAGCCCCAGGTGCCACTTGGAGCGGCCGCGGGCGATCACGTAGGCGACCGGTGCGGCCAGGGCGATGCAGCAGAGGTTCACGAGCACGACGAACAGGAGCGTGATGCCGTAGGCCGCGATCACGTTGAACTTGCTGCTCGTGATCGCCTCCCACAGGTACTCGAACGTGAACATCTGCGGCGTGATCAGGAGCGGGTTCTCGATGATCTCCGCCTGCGGCTTGAAGGCGTTGATGACCATCGTGTACATCGGGATCAGCATGGTGATCGCCACGACGCCGAGGACGATCCAGCGGATCGCGCTCACCGCGAGCGCCGGCCGGTTGCGGGTCTGCTTCATCAGTCGGTCGCCTTCTTCTCGGAGCGGCGTCGCACCAGCGTGACGGCGAGACCGATGACCGCGGTGACGATGAGGAGGATCATGGACTGCGCGGCGCCGAACCCGAGGGCCGAGTTCGCGAACGAGTCCTTGAGGATCTGGTAGACGATCGTCTGGGTGGAGCCCGCCGGGCCGCCGTCGGTGAGGGAGAGCACCACGTCGTAGGCCTTGAGGAGCCCGACGAGGGTCAGCACCAGGTTCACCGTGAACACCGGCGCGATGAGCGGCAGGGTGATGGAGCGGAACTGCTGCCAGCGCGAGGCGCCGTCCACGGTCGCGGCCTCGTAGTACTCGGCGGGCACCGACTTGATGCCGGCGAGGAACAGGATCATGTTGAAGCCGAAGTGCGACCACACGATCGTGAAGATCACGCTCGCCTTCGCGAAGGTGGGGTCGGTGAGGAAGGGCATCGCGGGCAGGCCGACGGTGGTGAGGAACCCGTTGACGGCGCCGCTGGGGGAGAGCATCGCCGACCACAGGAACCCGATGATGAGGGCGCTGATGACGTACGGGTAGAAGAAGATCGTGCGCAGGATCGTGTTCGAGCGGCCGGGACCGGCGATGAGCGCGGCGATCGCGAGACCGATGGCGTTGCAGAGGATCGTGCCGACCACGGCGATGATGCCGGTGAAGATCGCGGCCTGGGTGGAGCGGGGGCTGCGGAACGCCTTGATGTAGTTCTCCCAGCCGACGAACGTGAAGTTGAGGCTGTACCCGTTCCAGTCCGTGAAGCTCAGCACCGCGGCGAGGATCATCGGGATGACGAACATCGCCAGGAAGACGGCCACGGCGGGCCCTCCCATGAGGATGCCGGGGAGGCGGTGCCGCCACCGCTGCAGCGCGGAGCGCTTGCGGGGGGCGGGGGTCGAGCTCATCGGCGTCGATGGTCCTGTCGGGGCGGTCGCCGCGGCCGGGGGCGGCGCGGTCGTGGTGGGCGGAGTCATGGCGGCACTCTCGTTCTCGGTGGCGCGTTGGTGAGGGTGGCGCGGATGCGGCGCCGGGGAGGCGCCAGGGACGGATGCGGTCCCCGGCGCCTCGAGCGGTCAGCCGGCGTTCGCGGCGAACCAGTCGTCCATGGCCTTCAGGACCTGCTCGGCGGAGGCACCGCCGATGAGGGCCTGGGTCTGGGTGTTGATCTCGCCCGGGTAGCCGTCGGGGAGCGTGCGCTCGCCGTAGCCGCCGCCGGTGGGGGTGTAGGCCTCGGCGGGCGTGTCGGCGACGATCTGCAGCAGCTCTTCGCCCAGCGGCGTCATGTCGTACTCGTAGCCGTCGCGGAAGTTGCCGTCGACCGCCAGCTGGTCGCTGACCGCGGTCTGGTCGGTGGTGAGGAACTCGACGAGCTTCGCCGCGGCGTCCTGGTGCTCGCTGGACTTGAGGATCGAGTACGGGCTGGCGATGTTGGCACCCATCGCGGGCTGCTCGTCGCCGTCGAACGACGGGGCGCGGAAGACCCCGATGTCGGCCGACTCGGCGGCCTTGGCCTGCGTGCCGGCGAACCAGCTGCCCATCGAGTACACGGCGGTCTTGCCCGACAGGAACGCCTGCTCGGCGTCGGGGTACTTGATGCCGAGCGCGTCGGTGGGGATGTAGCCCTCGGACACCCACTCCGCGTAGGTCTCGACCGCGTCGCCGTAGGTCTCGCTGAAGGTGTCCTCGCCGGACGACATCTTCTGGAACCACTCCGGGTCCTCGGCGATGATCGTCGGCAGGCCGAGGGCCTGCAGCGTGTGGCTGCTCATCCAGTCGCCGCCGGTCTGGATCGGGGTCCACCCCGCCGCCTTCAGCTTGCCGAGGGCCTCGGTGAGCTCGTCGACGGTGGTGGGCAGCTCGGTGATGCCGGCCTCCTCGAACGCGGTCTTGTTGTAGAAGAAGAGGCTCTGCAGCTGCACGCCGATCCCGGCCATGTAGTTCTTGCCGTCGATCGAGTACTGGTCGGCGAGGGGACCGGACGAGGCCCACTCGTACCCGGACAGGTCGACGAGCTCGGGTGCGAGCTTCGTCGTCGGGGCGATCGACTGCACGACGTCGGGGGCGTCGCCGGCCGCGAGCAGGCGGGGCACGGCGGCCTCCACGCCCTCCGCGCCGGGGTTCTGGATGACGACGTCGATGTTCGGGTTGGCCTCCTCGAACGGGGCGACCAGGTCGTTCCAGAACTCCTCGGTCAGGTTCGGGGTGACGTTGACGAGCATGCGCACCTCGACGTCCTCCGAGGAGGAGCCGCCGTCGTCTCCGGCGGGGGTGGAGCAGCTGGCGAGGGCGAGCGCGGACACTGCCGCGATGCCGACGAGGGGGAGGAGTCGGGCCTTGATCATCGTTGATCCTTTCCTGATGCATGAGGGAGGGCCGCTGGCGACATTACACTAATCGATAATCGTTTGTGAAGAGCGCAGTCGATCCGCGAATGAGCGCAGCGGGACGAGGGACGGTCGCTGTTCAGGGGCCGTGGAGCGAGATGGCCCCCTCGCTCAGGAGTTGCGCGAGACGGGCGCGGGCGACCGGCGAGGCGTCGGTGTCAGGCGTGTGCGCGCCGAGCGCGGTATGCCGCAACCGCGTTGCGGTTCGCGCACGTCGTGGAGCAGTACCGCTTGGAGCGGTTGCGGGAGAGGTCGAGCGCGATCGCCTGGCAGGTGTCGTCCTCGCAGACCGTGAGGCGCGAGCCCTCGTCCGCGCGGATCACGTCGATGAGCGCCATCACCGTCTCGACGAGCACGCGCTCGGCGAGCGGCCGCTCGTCGTGCACCGCATGGAGGTGCCAGTCCGCTCCGTCGTGCCGCACCAGCCGCGGAGTGAGCTGCAGCTCGGCGAGGGCATCGTTCACGTGTGCGGCCATCTCGTCGCGCGGGGCGAGCAGCATCGCTCGCAGCCGCGGGCGGAGGGTGCGCAGGTCGTCGAGTTCCACGCCGTCGCGGTCGATCCTCCCGGTGTAGGGGAACACCGCGAGGAACGTCTTCTCGTCGTCGACGTCGACGAGGGTGTCGGGCTCTTCGGCGGAGTTCGCGAGCCAGACCGCCGCGCGCAGCGCATCCTCGGTGTCATCGGTGAAGACCATGTTGACATCTTACTCCGTCCGCGAGTAGCGTCATCGTCCATGAGCACCGTGGCGGATGACAGGAACCGCACGCGGAGCGATGTGCGCCTCGGGCTCCCGCTGGCCGTCGCCGCCGCGTTCGCGTTCGGCTCCTCCGGGGCGTGGGCGCGCGGACTCATCGACGCGGGGTGGACGCCCGGCGCGGCCGTCACCGTTCGGGTGGGGGTCGCCGCGCTCGTCCTGCTGCTCCCGACCCTCCTGGCGCTGCGGGGGCGGTGGCGCGCCCTCCGCCGGAACGCCGGGATGGTCCTCGCCTACGGGCTGCTCGCCGTGGCGGCCACTCAGCTCTGCTACTTCCAGGCCGTCGCGGTCATGGATGTCGGGATCGCGCTGCTCATCGAGTACACGGCTCCGGTCGCGGTGCTGCTCTGGCTGTGGCTGCGCCGCGGCGAGCGACCGACGCGGCGCAGCGTGCTCGGGGCGGGGATCGCCTTCGTCGGGCTCGTGCTGATGCTCGACATCGTCACCGGTGCGCAGGTGAACGTGGTCGGCGTGCTCTGGGCGCTGGGGGCGATGGTGGGGGCGGCGAGCTACTTCGTGCTCTCGGCGAAGGCCGACACCGGACTCCCGCCGATCGCGCTCGCCGGGAGCGGGCTGCTGCTCGGTGCCGTCGGTCTGGCCCTCGCCGGTCTGGTCGGGGTGCTGCCGTTCGCGTGGACGACGGCCGATGTCGCGTACCGCTTCGGCACGGTTTCCTGGTTCGTGCCCGTCCTCGCGATCGGGCTCATCGCGACGGCGCTCGCCTACGTGCTCGGCATCGTGTCCACGAGGATGCTCGGCTCGCGTCTCGCCTCGTTCGTCGCGCTCGCCGAGGTCGTGGCCGCCCTGCTGTTCGGGTGGCTGCTGCTCGACCAGCTCCCCGGCCCGCTGCAGGCGCTGGGGGGCGTGCTCGTGCTCGCCGGCGTGGTCGTGGTGAAGCTCGGCGAGCCGCGGGTCGCCGCGTCCGAGCCTATGTATACGAATACAGCCTGAACACGACCGCGCGCCCACCTCGAGCGGGTTTATGTATACACTGAGGGCATGGTTCTCCCTGTCGAGCGCACGTCCGCGAGCGATCGCGCCTATGCGGCCCTCCTCGACGGCATCCAGTCGGGCGCCCTCCCCGCGGGGTTCGTGCTGGGCGAGGTCGAGCAGGCCGAGCGCCTCGGCGTCAGCCGCACCCCGATGCGCGAAGCCCTCCGCCGCCTCGCCGCCGACGGACTGGTGGTGCAGCAGTCCCCCCGGGTCACGGTGGTGGCCGCCCTCGACGCCGACGACATCCGCTCGCTGTTCGAGATCCGCCGCGCGCTGGAGGAGACCTCGGCCCGCCTCGCCGCCGCCCGGGGTGACGCCGATCTCTTCGCCGCCCTCGCCGACGAGTTCTCCCACGTCGACCTGACGCGGGCCGCGGGCCGCGACGCCTACTACGCCCTGATCGCCCGCTTCGACGCGGCCCTCGACGACGCCGTCGACAACGACTACATCGCCGCGGCCCTGCGCACCGTGCGCACGCACCTGGTGCGGGTGCGGCGCATGGCCAAGGACAAGCCCGCCCGGCTCGCCGCGTCGGCCGCCGAGCACCGCACGATCGCGCAGGCGCTCGCCGCGCGCGACGGCGACCTGGCCGCCCATGCCACGCACGTGCACCTGCACAACGCGCTCACCGGCATCCTCGACTCCCTCCCCGACAGCGAAGGACACTCATGACCGTCACCCACCACGTCCGCGTGCACGCCAGCTCCGAGAACCTCGCCCGCGAGGACCAGCTCGCGTGGAAGATCGCCGAGGTCGCCGTCGACCGGGTCGAGGTCGAGCAGCCCGTCGTCGACATGATCGTCAACCGCATCATCGACAACGCCGCCGTCGCCGCCGCCTCGCTCACCCGCGCCCCCATCGTGGCCGCCCGCGCGCAGGCGTTCAGCCACCCGGTGTCGACCGGGGGTGCCGGGGCGAACCTGTTCGGCGCCGCGCTCGACCACCGCACCAGCCCGGAGTGGGCGGCGTGGGCGAACGGTGTCGCCGTGCGCGAGCTCGACTACCACGACACGTTCCTCGCCGCCGAGTACTCGCACCCCGGTGACAACATCCCGCCGATCCTCGCGGTCGCCCAGCACGCGGGCAAGGACGGCCGGGCGCTCGTGCGCGGCATCGCCACCGGCTACGAGATCCAGATGGACCTGGTGCGCGCGATCTGCCTGCACAGGCACAAGATCGACCACGTCGCCCACCTCGGCCCGTCGGCCGCGGCCGGCATCGGCACCCTGCTCGACCTCGACGTCGAGACCATCTACCAGGCGGTCGGCCAGGCGCTGCACACCACCACCGCGACCCGGCAGAGCCGCAAGGGCGAGATCTCCACGTGGAAGGCGCACGCCCCGGCCTTCGCGGGCAAGATGGCCGTCGAGGCGGTCGACCGGGCGATGCGCGGACAGACCAGCCCGGCACCGATCTACGAGGGCGAGGACGGCGTGATCGCCTGGATGCTCGATGGCAAGGACGCCGCGTACGACGTGCCGCTGCCCGCCGCGGGTGAGCCGAAGCGCGCGATCCTCGACTCGTACACGAAGGAGCACTCCGCGGAGTACCAGGCGCAGGCGCTGATCGACCTCGCCCGCCGCCTCGGCCTCGCGAACCCGGCCCTCCGCGACCCCGCGAACATCGAGTCCATCGTCATCCACACCAGCCACCACACGCACAACGTGATCGGCTCCGGCGCGAACGACCCGCAGAAGTACGACCCCACCGCGTCGCGCGAGACCCTCGACCACTCGGTGCCGTACATCTTCGCGGTCGCGCTGCAGGACGGCGGCTGGCACCACGTCGACTCGTACGCCCCGGAGCGCGCGGGCCGCGCCGACACGGTCGCCCTGTGGCACAAGATCACCACGGCCGAGGACCCGGAGTGGACGCGCCGCTACCACTCGGAGGATCCGGACGAGAAGGCGTTCGGCGGTCGCGTCGAGATCCGCCTCACCGACGGCAGCACCGTGGTCGACGAGATCGCCGTGGCCGATGCGCACCCGCTCGGCGCGCGACCGTTCGCCCGCGCGGACTACATCGCGAAGTTCCGTCTGCTCGCGGAGCCCGTGCTGGAGCCGGCCGAGATCGAGCGGTTCCTGGAGCTCGTGCAGCGCCTCCCCGAGCTCACGGCCGCCGAGGTCGCCGAGCTGTCGATCGTCGCGAAGCCCGGTGTGCTCGACGCCGCCCCGGCTCCCCGAGGCCTGTTCTGATGCTGTACTCCACCGTCACGCCCGCCGAGAAGCGGCGGCTGTTCCGGGAGCGCCTGTCCTCGGGCGAGCTGCTGCGGTTCCCCGGCGCGTTCAACCCGCTCAGCGCCCGGCTGATCGAGCAGAAGGGGTTCGACGGCGTGTACATCTCGGGCGCGGTGCTCTCCGCCGACCTGGGGCTGCCCGACATCGGCCTCACGACGCTGACCGAGGTCGCCGGACGCGCCAAGCAGATCGCGCGCATGACCGACCTGCCCGCGATCGTCGACGCCGACACCGGCTTCGGCGAGCCCATGAACGTGGCCCGCACCATTCAGGAGCTGGAGGACGCGGGACTCGCCGGCACCCACATCGAGGACCAGATCAACCCGAAGCGCTGCGGTCACCTCGACGGCAAGAGCGTGGTCGATGAGGACACCGCGATCAAGCGCATCCGTGCCGCCGCCGACGCCCGCCGCGACGAGAACTTCCTGATCATGGCGCGCACCGACATCCGGGCGATCGAGGGACTGGACGCCGCGATCGACCGCGCGAAGGCCCTGGTCGACGCGGGTGCCGACGCGATCTTCCCCGAGGCGATGCGCACGCTCGACGAGTTCGAGGCGATGGCGGAGGCGCTCGACGTGCCGATCCTCGCGAACATGACCGAGTTCGGCAAGAGCGAGCTGTTCTCGGTCGACCAGCTCCGCAGCGCCGGGGTGCGGATGGTGATCTGGCCGGTGTCGCTGCTGCGGATCGCGATGGGCGCCGCGGGCCGTGCGCTCGATACGCTGAACGACGAGGGGCATCTGACCTCGACGCTCGGCGAGATGCAGCACCGCGCCGATCTCTACGACCTGATCGACTACGAGTCGTACAACCACTTCGACTCCGGGGTCTTCAACTTCACCATCACGAAGGAGTGAGCATGACCGAGCCGGACATCAAGAAGGGCCTCGCGGGGGTCGTCGTCGACACGACCGCGATCTCGAAGGTCAACCCCGAGACGAACAGCCTGCTGTACCGCGGCTACCCGGTGCAGGAACTCGCCGACACGCAGCCGTTCGAGGCCGTCGCGTATCTGCTGTGGAACGGCGAGCTGCCCACGGGGGACGAGCTCGCGGCGTTCCGGCTGGAGGAGCGGCGGCACCGCGCCCTCACGCCCGAGGTGAAGGATGCGATCGACCGGCTGCCGCTGGACGCCCACCCGATGGACGAGGTCCGCACGGCGGTGAGCGTGATCGGCGCGGTCGAGACGGCCGGCATCCGCAACGTGCTCGATGCGGTCGGCACGCCCGAGGTCAACCTGGAGCGCAGCCTGCGCCTGTTCGCGGCCCTTCCGGCGATCGTCGCCTACGGGCAGCGGCGGCGGCGGGACCTGCCGGCGGTCGAGCCGCGGGACGACCTGGACTACGCGGCGAACTTCCTCTGGATGACGTTCGGCGAGGAGCAGGACCCGGTGGTGGTCGATGCGTTCAACCGCTCGATGACGCTCTACGCGGAGCACTCCTTCAACGCGTCCACCTTCACGGCGCGCGTGATCACCTCGACGCTCAGCGACCTGTACTCCGCGGTCGTCGGGGCGATCGGGGCGCTCAAGGGCCCGCTGCACGGCGGTGCGAACGAGGCCGTGATGCACATCTTCGACGAGATCGGCGCGGCCGACCGCGTGACCGAGTGGCTCGACAAGGCGCTGGCCGAGAAGCGCAAGATCATGGGGTTCGGTCACCGCGTCTACAAGCGCGGCGACTCGCGGGTGCCCACCATGAAGGCCGCGCTCGACACCCTGGTGCGCCACTACGACCGCCCGGAGGTGGCCGAGCTCTACGAGCGTCTGGAGGGCGAGTTCGTGGAGCGCAAGGGCATCTACCCGAACCTGGACTACCCGTCGGGCCCCGCCTACAACCTGATCGGCTTCGACACCCTGACCTTCACGCCGCTGTTCGTCGCGGCGCGGATCACGGGGTGGACGGCGCACATCCTGGAGCAGCAGTCGTCGAACGCCCTGATCCGGCCGCTCTCGGCGTACGTCGGAGCCGAGGAGCGGCACGTCGAGGGGTACACGCCGGACACCGCCGCGATCGAGGTGCAGGAGCGCCCGGAGGAGGCGTCGGCCTGACCGCCGCGGGCACGATCTGACAGCGCCGCCGAGGGTTCTCGGCGGCGCTGTAGCGTGATGGAGCCCTCGGGGTCAAGGCGATGCGGCGAATTCCCGGGCGGAGTAGAACCGGATGCGGGCCGTTCGCGCCCCGCACGAAGGAGGGTTCATGTCCGCATCCGAGGTCACCGTCAAGGAGGTCCGGTCGCTCGTCCCGGCGCGCATGGACCGGCTGCCGTGGTCGCGCTTCCACTGGATGATCGTCGTCGGCCTCGGCTTCTCGTGGATCCTCGACGGGCTCGAGGTGCAGATCGTCGCCGCGAACGGCTATGCCGAGACCCTCGGCATGGGCCCGGCCGAGGTGGGTCTCGCCGGCACGTGCTACCTGCTGGGCCAGGTGTTCGGGGCGCTGGTGTTCGGTCGCCTCGCCGATCGCCTCGGCCGCAAGAACCTCTTCCTGATCTCGCTCGCGGTCTACCTCGTGGGCTCCGCGGTGGCCGGTCTCGCGTTCGCCCCGTGGTTCTTCTACATCTGGCGGTTCGTCGCCGGCGCGGGCATCGGCGGCGAGTACGCCGCCATCAACTCCGCGATCGACGAGATCATCCCGGCGAAGTACCGCGGCCGCGTCGACATCGCGATCAACGGCACCTACTGGGGCGGTGCGGCCCTGGGTGCCGTGGCGAACATGTTCTTCCTCAACACCGACCTCCTGCCCGCCGACCTGGGCTGGCGGCTCAGCTTCTTCGTCGGTCCGATCCTCGGCCTGCTGATCATCTGGCTGCGTCGGCACATCCCGGAGAGCCCGCGCTGGCAGATGACGCACGGCCGTGAGGAGGAGGCGGAGCGCAACGTCGACGCGATCGAGGAGCGCATCCGCAAGGAGGGCAAGACGATCGACCCGGTCGACGAGGACAAGGCGATCACGGTCAAGGAGTACGGCAGCGTGCCGTTCCTGGTGATCGCGAAGGTGCTGTTCCAGAAGTACCCGCGCCGTACGCTGGTCGGCATCACGATGATGGTGACGCAGTCGTTCCTCTACAACGCGATCTTCTTCACCTACGCGCTGGTGCTCGAGAACTTCTACGACACCCCGCCCGCCTCCGCGTCGCAGTACTTCATCGTCTTCGCGGTCGGCAACCTCGCCGGCGCCCTCATCCTCGGCCACTTCTTCGACACGTGGGGCCGGCGCCGCATGCTGTTCGGCACGTACGTGCTCGCCGGGCTGATCCTGCTGGTCAGCGCCTTCCTGTTCAACGCGGGTGTTCTGAACGCCGCGACGCACACGGCGTTCTGGTGCGCCTCGTTCTTCTTCGCCTCCGCCGGTGCGTCCGCCGCCTACCTGACGGTGAGCGAGATCTTCCCGCTGGAGCTGCGCAGCCAGGTGATCTCGTACGTCTTCTCCATCGGCCAGCTCGTCGGCGCGATCGCGCCGGTGCTCTACGGGGCGCTGATCGGGGCGAGCGCCGAGTCCGGCGACCGCGGCCCGCTCTTCTGGGGCTACGTGCTCGGTGCCGCGATCATGATGTTCGGCGGCGTGGTCTGCGGGGTGTTCGGGGTGAGCGCGGCGGGCAAGTCGCTGGAGGACATCGCGGATCCGCTGTCGCTCGTCGAGCCGGGGAAGAAGAAGGTCACGCCGGACGGCGCGTGAGCGTCAGCGGGCGAGCCAGCCGCGCAGGGAGCGGGTGACCCAGGGGAGCACCCAGTAGGTCATGATCGGCGTGAGCACGAGCGTGGTCGCGAGAACGCGCAGCCAGATCGGCAGGCCGTCCCATCCCGGCACCGGGCTCATGGCGTAGGTGAAGGCGAGGTTGACGGGGAAGAAGCCGAGCCAGATCGACACCGCCTGCTTCCAGCGCGGCGGCGCGGGGGCCACGGCGACCGTGGTCGTGCCGTCGGGCTCGACCACGGGGATGGAGCCGGTGGACGGCTCGTCGAACCACCCCTCGATGCCGGTGCGGCGCTTGGAGCGTTCGCTGCGCACGAAGCCCTCGCCCATGGAGAGCCACCAGGTGCGCTCGCCCGACTGCTCCCAGGCGGTCAGCGACTCCTCGCTCGCGAAGCGGTAGAGCATGTGCCACACCTGCGAGTCCTCGCCCGCGCGCACCCACCCCGAGCCGAGGAAGCCCGGGTACTTCGTCGCCAGGTTCACGCCGGTCTGCACCCAGGCGGTCGCCTCGGCGATGCGCTCGGGGTCGACCTCGCGGCGGATGGAGACGGTGACGGGCTCGGACACGGGGGCGGTTGCGGACATGGTGCGGTCCTC
Organism: Microbacterium sp. PF5; assembly: GCF_004794315.1. Taxonomy (NCBI): domain Bacteria; kingdom Bacillati; phylum Actinomycetota; class Actinomycetes; order Micrococcales; family Microbacteriaceae; genus Microbacterium; species Microbacterium sp. PF5. The sequence continues at coordinate 68,570 of NZ_SSDQ01000057.1, forward strand.
GGGGGTGGGGGCATCGGGGTGCGGACGCCGGGTGGGGTGGGGGCGCCAGGGTCGCGGCGCCAGCACGATTCTATTTCGCCGGAGCGCGGCGGCGTCCGCACGGAGAAGACCCCCGCCGACCCGATTCGGCGGGGGTCACGCGGCGTTGGGGGCCGCGACGGGAGCGAGAGCGCTCACCGTGCGCACGGAGGACGCGATTACCCGATCCGGTCTGAGTCACTGTCCGTGCATCTGCAGTTGTAATCGGCCGAGGTGACGCGCGGGTGAACGGGGTGCGAACGGCGCCGCTCGGGTCGGGGACCGGCCTGCCGCGGAGATACAAGGACGTCCTCGTACTTTCACGGACGCCGGAGTAAACTCGCGATGTGCCAACGACGGCACGGAGGGATGTCACACAATGACCCGTACGATCCCGCACTTCGTGGGCGGAACGCTTCTCACCCCCGACGACGGACGCTTCGCCGACGTCTTCGATCCGAGCACCGGCGCGGTGCAGGCGCGCGTGCCGCTCGCCTCCGCCGAGGAGGTGCGCCGCGTGATCGCCACCGCCGAGGAGGCGCAGGCCGCCTGGGCCGCGACCAATCCGCAGAAGCGCGCGCGGGTGCTGCTGCGGTTCCTCGACCTGGCGCAGCGCGAGATGCAGTCGCTCGCCGAGCTGCTGGCGAGCGAGCACGGCAAGACCGTCGACGACGCGAAGGGCGACATCCAGCGCGGCCTCGAGGTGATCGAGTTCTCCGCCGGAGCGCCCCACCTGCTCAAGGGGGAGTACTCCACCGGCGCGGGCGCGGGCATCGACGTGTACTCGATGCGACAGCCCCTGGGTGTCGTCGCCGCCATCACCCCCTTCAACTTCCCGGCCATGATCCCGCTGTGGAAGGCCGGGCCCGCGCTCGCCGCCGGCAACGCCGTGGTGCTCAAGCCCAGCGAGCGCGATCCTTCGGTGCCCGTCCGGCTGGCGGAGCTGTTCCTCGAAGCCGGGCTCCCGGCGGGCGTGCTCAACGTGGTGCACGGCGACAAGGAGGCGGTCGACACGCTGCTGAGCGACGACCGGATCCGCGCGGTCGGCTTCGTGGGCTCGACACCCATCGCCGAGTACATCTACGCCACCGCGGCCGCGCACGGCAAGCGGGCGCAGTGCTTCGGCGGCGCTAAGAACCACATGATCGTGATGCCCGACGCCGACCTCGACCAGGCGGTGGACGCGCTGATCGGCGCGGGCTACGGCTCGGCGGGCGAGCGCTGCATGGCGATCTCGGTCGCGGTGCCCGTGGGGGAGGAGACGGCGGACGCGCTCGCGGCCAAGCTCGTCGAGCGGGTCGCCCAGCTGCGGGTCGGGCCCTCGCTCGCGGCCGACGTCGACTACGGCCCGCTGGTCTCGCGCGACGCCGTGGACCGCGTCACCGGCTACATCCAGCAGGGCGTGGACGAGGGGGCGACGCTCCTCGCCGACGGCCGCGGCTTCACGGTGCCAGGGCACGAGGAGGGGTTCTACCTCGGGCCGACGCTGTTCGACCACGTGACGACCGACATGGCGATCTACCGTGAGGAGATCTTCGGCCCCGTGCTCGTGATCGCGAGGGCCGCGGACTACGAGGAGGCGCTGCGGATGGCGTCGGAGCACGAGTACGGCAACGGCGTCGCGATCTTCACGCGCGACGGCGACGCGGCCCGCGACTTCGCCGCCCGTGTGGAGGTCGGCATGGTCGGGGTGAACGTGCCGATCCCGGTGCCCATCGCGTACTACACCTTCGGCGGCTGGAAGCGCAGCGGCTTCGGCGACCTCAACCAGCACGGCGCCGATGCCTTCCGCTTCTACACGAAGACCAAGACGGTGACGAGTCGCTGGCCCAGCGGCATCCGCGACGGCGCCAGCTTCGTCATCCCCACCATGCACTGAACGCCCGAGGAACCGACATGACCATGACCAGCGTCACCACCACCGCCGAGGAGCGCGAGGCCATCCTCGACGCCGTCCGCGAGTTCGCCGAGACCGAGCTCGCCCCGCAGGCCGCCGAGCGCGACGAGAAGCACCTGTTCCCACGGGAGTCGCTGAACCGCGGCGGCGAGCTCGGGCTCGGCGGCATCTACGTGAGCGAGGAGTACGGCGGCACCGGCCTCTCCCGCGTCGACACCGTCGCGATCTTCGAGGAGCTCGCCAAGGCCGACCCCGCGGTCGCCGCCTACATCTCCATCCACAACATGGTGGTGTGGATGATCGACACCTACGGCGACGACACCCAGCGTGCCGCCTGGCTGCCGCAGCTCACGGCCATGCAGGAGTTCGGCGGCTACTGCCTCACCGAGCCGGGGGTCGGATCCGACGCCGCCAACGTGGCGACCAGCGCCGTGCGCGACGGCGACGACTACCTGCTCACCGGCGTCAAGCAGTTCATCTCGGGGGCGGGCGAGGCGGCCGTGTACGTCGTGATGGCGCGGACGGGCGAGCCGGGAGCGCGCGGCATCAGCGCCTTCCTCGTGCCGGGCGACGCCGAGGGGCTGAGCTTCGGCGCCCCGGAGAAGAAGATGGGCTGGCACGCGCAGCCCACCCGGCAGGTGATCCTCGACGGCGTGCGGGTGCCCGCAGCCGCGATGCTCGGCGACGAGGGTCGCGGGTTCGCGATCGCGATGTCGGCGCTCAACGGCGGGCGCCTCAACATCGCCGCCTGCTCGCTCGGCGGAGCCCAGGCGGCCCTCGACCGCGCCGTGCAGTACGTGCACGAGCGGGTGGCGTTCGGGGAGCCGCTGGCCGAGAAGCAGTCGATCCTGTTCGCGATCGCCGACATGCGCACCGATCTCCAGGCCGCGCGGCTCATGGTGCGCGACGGTGCGGAGGCGGTGGACGCGAAGGCGCCGGACGCCACGATGCGCTGCGCCATGGCGAAGCGGTTCGCCACCGACGCCGGCTTCGACGTCGCCAACCGCGCGCTGCAGCTGCACGGCGGCTACGGCTACCTGCAGGACTACGGCATCGAGAAGATCGTCCGCGACCTGCGCGTGCACCAGATCCTCGAGGGCACCAACGAGATCATGCGACTCATCGTCGGCCGGGAGATGCTGCGGCCGGCGGGGTCGGCGTCAATGCGGAGCGCCTCATGACCCGCGTGGCCTTCCTCGGCCTCGGCCACATGGGCCTGCCGATGGCGAAGAACCTCGTCGCGGCGGGACACGAGGTGCACGGCTTCGACCTCGTGCCCGCGGCCGTGGAGGCGGCGCGGGCGGCCGGGATCCCGGTGGCGGCCAGCGGCGCGGAGGCCGTGACCGACGCGGAGGTCGTGATCACGATGTTCCCCGCCGGGAAGCACGTGATCGAGGCGTATCGCACCGAGCTGCTGGCGGCGGCGCGCCCCGGCACCCTGTTCATCGAGTCGTCCACGATCGCGGTCGACGAGGCCCGCGCCGCGCACGCGCTCGCGCTCGCCGCCGGTCACCGCAACATCGACGCCCCGGTGTCCGGCGGGGTCGTGGGCGCCGAGGCCGGGACGCTGGCGTTCATGGTGGGCGGCTCGGACGAGGACTACGCGGCGGCACTGCCGCTGCTCGAGGTCATGGGCAAGCGGATCGTGCACTGCGGTGGCTCGGGTCTCGGCCAGGCGGCGAAGGTCTGCAACAACATGGTGCTCGCGGTGTCGCAGATCGCCGTGGCCGAGGCGTTCGTGCTCGGCGAGCGGCTGGGGCTCGAGCACCAGGCGCTGTTCGACGTGGTGTCGCAGGCGTCGGGGCAGTGCTGGTCGATCACGACGAACTGCCCCGTGCCCGGTCCGGTGCCCACGAGCCCCGCCAACCGCGACTATCAGCCCGGCTTCGCGGGGGCGCTCATGGCAAAGGACCTCGGCCTCGCGCTGCAGGCGATCGAGCAGACCTCCACCGACGCGAAGATGGGCCGGCTCGCGCAGCAGCTCTACGCCGCGTACGCCGCGGGCGACGGGGCCACGCGCGACTTCTCCGGCATCATCACCGACATCCGCGACGACCGCGTGTAGCACCCCCGTCGCGGAGCACGGAGCGCCGGCGACGGGACGACCGGTTCCCGAGCGGGAGCGCCGGCGACGGGCGAGCGACGCGACGGGCGATACTGAAGCAGGACCACGACGGAGAGGGAGACAGATGACCGAGTACGAGACGATCCTGGTGGAGCAGCGCGGACGGGTCGGATGGATCACCCTGAACCGCCCGCAGGCCCTCAACGCGCTGAACAGCACCGTCGCCGAGGAGGTCACGGCCGCCGCGCTCGCCTTCGACGCCGACGACGGCATCGGCGCGATCGTCGTCACGGGTTCGGAGAAGGCGTTCGCCGCCGGAGCCGACATCAAGGAGATGGAGGGGATGTCGGCGGCGCAGATGCGCGAGACGGATCACTTCGGGGCGTGGCGGGACTTCGCCGCCGTGCGCACCCCGGTCATCGCCGCGGTGTCGGGCTTCGCGCTCGGCGGGGGATGCGAGCTGGCGATGATGTGCGACATCATCCTCGCGGCCGACACCGCGCAGTTCGGCCAGCCCGAGATCAACCTCGGCGTCATCCCGGGCATGGGCGGCACGCAGCGGCTCATCCGCGCGGTCGGCTACTACAAGGCGGCCGAGCTCGTGCTGTCCGGCCGCTTCCTCGGCGCGGAGGAGGCCGAGCGGGCGGGACTGGTGTCGCGCGTCGTGCCCGCGGCGGAGCTGCTGGCCGAGGCGACCGCGCTCGCGGACGGCATCGCGGCGAAGTCGCTGCCGTCGGTGTACGCCGCCAAGGCCGCCCTCGACGCGGCCATGGAGACCACGCTCGCGGAGGGCCTCGCCCATGAGAAGGAGGCGTTCGCGGCGCTGTTCGACACGGCCGACCAGAAGGAGGGCATGGCCGCGTTCCGCGAGAAGCGCCAGCCCGACTTCCAGAACCGCTGACCCCGGTTCACGGCTCCTCAGAGACGCGGGACTGCTGCGCGCCGCGCGGTGTGGCGCCGGTTCGCCCGGGATCCCGAGGGGCTGTGAACGGTCAGCCGCGGAGACCGTCGAGGATCTTCGCGATCCGGCGGTCGCGCGTCGCCGGCTGCTTGGCCTCGGCGACCGCGCGCGCGTGCTCCTTGCGGGCGCTGGGGGAGAGGGCGTCGAAGGCCGCCCGCAGGGCAGGGTCGGCGTCGAGCGCCTCGGCCAGCGCGGGCGGCACGTCGACGGTGCGCTCGGCGGTGTCGAGGCGGATCACGGCGTCGACCTCCTGGTCGATCTCCACCCCGAGGTCGGCGCGAACCGCCTTGCTGAAGCCGATGAGGTTCTCGCCGCCCATGCGGGCCAGCCGCAGTCGCGCGGTGCGGCCGCCGATGGTGACGGCGACGGGGAAGCTCTTGCCGGCCCCGAACGAGGCGACCTGCTCGTCGGTGAGCTGGATCGCCGCGGCGGGACCGCGACCGGTGAGGACGGTGTGCAGGCGCAGTTCGCTCATGCCCAGAGGTTACGCCCGCCGCCCCTCGATCGCAGCGACCAGGGCGTCGTTGCGCTCGCGGATGAGCCGTTCCATGTAGCGGCCGAGCACCAGGGCGTCGACGAGGCGGCCGAGCGGCCCGAGGGGCGAGTGGAACGCGATGGTGTCGCGCATGAGGGTGCCGCGCGGATGCGGTTCGAAGACGTGCTCGTGCCGGAGGTCGCCGAACGGCCCGCGGAGCTGGCGGTCGGTGAACCGGGACGGCGCCTCGATGTCGAAGACCACGGAGCGCAGCCGGAAGGGGATGCCGAAGTGCCGCGCGCGCCAGGTCACCGTCGACCCCTCGGAGAAGCGGCCGCCCGCGGGTTCTTCGATCATCGTCTCGCCGTAGCGGGCCATCGACGCGAGGTGCAGGGCCGGGTCGAGCGCGGCGTCGAACACCTCCTGCGGGGGCGCGGCGACGACCGTCTCGATCACGAACCGGGGCATCAGAGGGGCTCGGGGAGGGGGCGGGGGTCGATGAAGTCCCCGGCGTCGCGGCGCATGCGGGCGACGATCGCGACCAGTTCGGCGGCGTCGTCGTGGCTCAGGCCGGGGTCGGCGAACACGTCGGCGTTGAGCGCGGCGGTGGCACGCTCGACCAGGTCGCGTCCCTCCGCGGTCAGTGCGAGCATCGCGGCCCTGCCGTCGTGCGGGTGCGGCTCGCGCACGACGAGGCCGTCGCGGACCAGGCGCTCGGCGGTGCTGGTGACCGTGGTCGCATGCACCTGGAGGCGCGCGACGACGCTCGACAGCGGGAGGCGCCCGGTGCGGCTGAACGCGAGCAGCCGCAGCACCTCGTACCGCGCGAAGCTCAGCGCGAAGGGCTTGAGGGCCGCGTCGACCCGGGCGAGCAGCAGCTGCTGCGCGCGCATGACCGAGGTGACGACCGTCATGCCGTCGGCCGCGTCGGTCCAGCCGTGCGCGACCCACTGCCGCTTGGCTTCGGCGAGCGGATCGACGGGGAGAGGGCGAGGGCGGACCACGTCTCTACGGTACCGGCGCGTCACGGGTTGCCTCGGACGCGGTCGCGCAGGGCGTGGCTGTCGGTTATGTATACATTCACCGCGGATTCGCGGGCCGCAGCCGGGGGTTTCCTCGGTTTTTGGCTACATAGACCGCCATGCCGATAGACTCGCCGTGTCGTGAGGAGCATTCGATGAAGATCTTCGTCCTGGTCAAAGAGGTGCCGGACACCTATGGCGATCGCAAGCTGGATCTCGAGACGGGGCTCGCGGATCGTGCGGCCGGAGACGTCGTGCTCGACGAGATCACGGAGCGGGCCCTCGAAGTGGCCCTGAGCTACGCCGACAAGAACGAGGGCACCGAGGTCGTCGCCGTCGCCATGGCACCCGAGGGGTCCACCGCGTCGGTGCGGCGCGCGCTCGCGATCGGAGCCGGTTCGGCCATCCACATCGCGGACGAGCAGCTCGCGGGCGCCGACCTGGGGCTCACCGCGGAGGTCCTCGCCGCGGCCATCCGTCGTGGCGCCCCCGACCTCGTCATCACGGGCAACCTCTCGACCGACGGCTCCGGCGGTGTGATCCCCGCCATGCTCGCCGAGCACCTCGGCTGGGCGCAGGCCACCGCGCTCACGTCCGTGGAGATCACGGCGGACGGCGTCTCGGGCACCCGGGGTGCGGACTTCGGCGGGCAGCAGGTCACGGCACCGCTGCCCGCGGTCATCTCGATCACCGAGGCGCTTCCCGACGCCCGGTTCCCGAACTTCAAGGGCATCATGGCGGCGAAGAAGAAGCCGCTGGAGGTGGTGACCCTCGCCGACCTCGACGTGTCGGCCGACCCCGCCGCGGCGCCCCGCACCATCATGACCGCGGTCGCGGAGAAGCCGCCGCGCGCCGCGGGCGTCAAGATCACCGACGAGGGCGATGCCGCCGACAAGCTCGTCGACTTCCTCGTGCAGAACAGGCTGGTGTGACATGGCGTACCCCGAGAACCCGATCCTCGTCCTGGTCGACCTCGACCCGTCGGGCAACGCCGCCAGCAGCACCGCCGCTCTGTTGGGGGCTGCGGCCGGCATCGGCACCCCCGTGGCTCTCGTCGTGGGCGGCGGGAAGGAGGCCGTGGATCAGGCCGCGGCCGCCGGTGCCGCCGTCGTGCTGACCGCCGAGGGCGATGCGACCGCGCTCACCGTGCCGCTCGTCGACGCCCTGCAGGCCGCGGTCGCACAGGTGCAGCCCGACGCGGTGCTCGTGTCGAACTCGATCTCCGGACGCGACGTCGCCGGTCGCCTCGCGGTGCGCCTCCCCGGTGCGCTCGCCGTCGACGCCGTGGGGCTCTCCCGCGACGAGGAGGGCGTCGTGGCCCACCACTCGGTGTACGGCGGGGCCTACCTCGTCGATGCGGCCGCGACCTACGGCACGCTCGTGGTCACGGTGCGCCAGGGCGCGGTCGACGCGCGGGCCGAGGCCGTCGTCTCCCCGCAGGTCGAGCAGCTGACGGTCGCCCCGTCGGGCGCGGTCGCGGCGACAGCCGGTCCGGTCGAAGCCGTCGAGGCCACGTCGACCCGGCCCGAGCTGCGGGGGGCGACCCGTGTCGTCTCCGGCGGGCGCGGCCTGGCGTCGAAAGAGAAGTTCGTGCTCGTCGAGGAGCTCGCCGACGCCCTCGGTGCGGCGGTCGGCGCCTCGCGCGCGGCCGTCGACGCGGGCTACATCCCCCAGTCGCACCAGGTCGGGCAGACGGGTGTCTCGGTGTCGCCACAGCTGTACGTCGCACTCGGCATCTCCGGCGCGATCCAGCACCGGGCGGGCATGCAGACGTCGAAGAACATCGTCGCGATCAACAAAGACCCGGAGGCGCCGATCTTCGACGTCGCGGACTTCGGCATCGTCGGCGACGTGTTCACGATCGTGCCGCAGGTGATCGCCGCGCTCGAGGCGCGGAAGAAGTAGTCATGGCCACGCGGATGCTGCGACGCGGTCTGCCGCGTGTGCCCGGTGGCGAGCCGTGGCCGCCGGCCGACGTGTCCGTGGAGGTCGCGGATGCGGCCTCCGTCGGTGCGGATGAGGCGTCGGTGGCCCTCTCCGGCTCGCAGGCGCAGTCCGGGCCTGCTCTCGGTTCCGCGGCCGCGGAGGACGGTGCGAGCGGTGTCGGCGTCACGGCCGCATCGCCCGTGATCGAGACCAGCGCCGAGACGACCCCGCCGGCCGAGCCGAGCGCGAGCTCTGCGGCCTCCTCTGTCGCCGCGCCGGCTCCCGCGACGGCCGCATCCGGGCCGTCGCGTCTTCGTCGAGGCCTGCCGCGCGTTCCGGGCGGAGAGCCCTGGCCGCCCGCTTCGGCCTCCGCCGGGCTCGGATCTGCGCCCGGTGCCGAGCCCGCCCCCGTTCCCGAGGCCGCTTCGGTGACGGCTGCGCCCGGTGCCGCTGCTTCGGTGGCGGCTGCTTCGGTGGCGGCTGCGCCCGGTGCCGCTGCGCCCGGTGCCGCGGCACCCGGGATCGCCTCGCCCGCCGAGGGTGCCGCGACTGATACGTCCGGGCCCTTGATCGCGGACGGCGCGCCGTCCGCCCCCGCGACCACACCCGGCGCCGCGACGGTGCGCCGGGGTCTGCCGCGCGTCGCCGGTGGCGAGCCGTGGCCGCC